>JAYTVX010000001.1:0-16630 GCA_043743775.1 Bacteroidales bacterium
AAAAATCAGCATTAGTAAAACATGTCACTAACCTCATCGTCTAAAAGATTAAAGCAGAGTACGTTCAAGTTGAACGCACTCTTAGCTATGGCGCAGGCAATAAGTGCTGATTTAAAAACGGAGAACCTTCTTCAGCGTTTTAAAACTATCCTTAACGAAGATCTTGGTATCGATAGGGTTCTCTTTTACAAGAAAGAAGAGACATGGGAACTTCTACTTAAATCGAATTGCCCTGACTCAATCATTGAAAAAATTGACGTTGAACGTGACTTAATTTCCTACAACGAGATAACAATCATAAGTACCGTTGAAAGTTCGGCCCTCCAAGAGCTTGATATAATAATCCCAGTTATTCAGAATAATACCCCGCTAGCATTTATCCTAATTGGCGACACCAATGATCAGGAAAAAGGGGTTAGCTCTTCGATTCGCCATTTAAACTTCGTGCAAACGCTCTCGATAATCATCTTTGTTGCAATCGAAAACCTTCGTCTGTTCTATAAAAGTCTTGAGCAGGAAGCTATCAGGAAGGAACTTGAACTTGCATCAAGAATGCAGAACATGCTTATTCCAAGCCCTGAGAGTCTGCCTAAGCATGAAAAAATAAAAATTACCACCTACTATCACCCACACTATGAGGTGGGCGGTGATTATTACGATGTAATTGAGCTTAGCCCGACAGAAATTGGTTTTTGTATTGCAGATGTTTCGGGAAAAGGTATTTCTGCGGCCCTTCTGATGTCGAACTTTCAGGCTAACCTAAGGGCTCTATTCACCCATGAAATTCCGCTCACAAAACTTGCCGAAAAGCTTAATGAGAGGGTTATGGCAACCGCCAAAGGCGAAAAGTTTATTACAATTTTCATCGGTCGATATAATATTCAGAAACACCACCTAGAGTACATCAATGCTGGGCATAATCCACCATTATTGTACAACACTTTCTCCAAGCAACTCCATCAGCTAACCAGCGGATGTGTTGGTTTGGGTATGCTCGACGAAATTCCGGTTATGAATGTTGGTTCAATCCTAATCAATCAACCTTCAAAGTTAATTTGCTTTACCGATGGGTTAGTTGAGTTTCTTACTGAAAACGAGGTTGAATACGGGACAAAAGCAATTGAACAGGATATATCGAATGCTTTAAGCTTAGAGGAAAACATCAATTTGATTATTGAAACTCAGGGTAAGCAATCGGATAACAATAATATCGTTCTGTTCGATGACATCTCAATCCTTGGATTCGAGTTCATCTAATTTTTTGCTATATCTAATATCCATTGCAACAATAAAGGCTATAAAGCCCCAGAAAGGTGCTGCAATCTTGTCTGAATCGAGGAAATCGTTCAATAAGCCGTGGACGGTGTAGGTAACCAACCCAAGGAGGGCTCCCATCAATAAAATTCTATGGTGTCGATTATCGATTTTCCTCGATATTAGAAATCCTCGATAAAATACGAAAATAAATATCAAAACATAACCAGCCATTGCAAAAAATCCCGAATCGGCTAACAAACCTAGATATTCGCTATGAGCATTGCCTCCAGTGCCAAAATTGGTACTGATAATTGTTCTATCGTACGAACGTTGAAAAGGAGCATAACAAAACATGTATGTTCCAGGGCCCCATCCGAATATTGGTCTTTCTTCAAACATCCGTATTGCTGCATTCCAGCGGTTTATTCTTTCAAGATTCGAAGCATCGGTACTTACATTTAAAGCGGAATTCAAATGCTCTTTAAGGTTTCCACTTGAGTCTGTTGTATTGGTATTCAGCCATTGTTTAATTTCAAGTTGGAAGGATAATAAAAGTACAATGGTTGTTATACAGCCAACGACGATAACCGAAAATTTAATCCGGATAAACCATATAAACCAAACAGCCCCAGCTATAAAAACACTTAACCAAGCCGCTCGGGAATAAGAAAAAACTAGAGCAGTAAGGAAGAAAACCGATAAAACTGTAAATAGGATTCTTTTATAAATTGATTCTGAAATAAACACTAACCCAATTATCATTGGTATTATAATTGCAATTGTAGCCCCATATGACGTATGATCGATAAAAAAAGGAGCACATGCACCATGCGCAGCTCTTTGGTTAAAAATTCCGAGTCCAATGTGATTTTTAAGCGTTATTGAGGCTACCGTAAAAAGGCCAAAAAGGAACGACCAAAGAAAAATTTTAAAATACTTAGGATTCGATTTAAATAGAATAAATCCTAGGTAGAAAAACACTCCGATAAACCATAATCTAACAAGTACGTATTTTGCCGACACCAATGGCATTTCGCTTGGAACAATACAGATCAAAAGCCATCCAAGGTAAAACAATATCGACCAAAATACTGGATGACTTGAAAGATGATAATCGAAATGTTGCTCTTTAATTGACTTTAAGATAAGTATGACTAAGATGCAGAAAATTATGGGCTCAGTAGGAAACCAAAAATCAAAGGAGAGCCCAGGGATCAACCTATAAAGGGGTACTGATAGAGGAACAAGAAAAACAAGTAGAAAAAACAGTTGCCGAACGGAGAAAAGCAAGAAAACAAATGCGAACAATAGTATAGGAAGACCATTTAAAAAAAAGTCATTCTCACTTGTAAAATAAGCATTTACAAGAATGAATAGGGATGTTATCCCAACTATCCCAATTTCATATTTTCGCTTTATCAACGTTTATTCTTTAGTCCGTTGCTTAAAAAAATCGGCAACTACTATTGAGAATATTCCAAAAAACAATGCCGATAAAGTTGATAGAATAATAACTATTGATTTTTTTGGGTAAGCCTTTTTATCAGGAACGGATGCCCAGTCAACAACAAACTGGCTAGGTATATTCTGGGAAGCTTCGATCTGGATGGTTTTCAAACTATTATTTAGGTCGGTTATCTGAATCGCTTTATTCCTGATTTCTGCCATATACCGTTCATATTTCCCACCATACTTTTTAAGTGGTTCTAATTTTTTATCAATGGCATTAATTGCGCCAACATCGTTTTTTGCCACTGCTTTTGCATACTCTCTATAGAACCCTTGCGTTTGGGTCTCGACGTTAAAAACTCCATTAGCCATCGTGCTAGACAGAGAATCCTCTAACGCTTTCATCTCCGCTAAACCTTGTTTATACTGTTCCTCAACCGCAATTAACCCTTTGTTAGCAACCTGTGCCTTAATTGCAAGCATTAAACTATCCTCAACGGCAACTATAGTATTTGCTATTCTTGCTGCCATTTGAGGTGATGCATCCATCACCTCAACTTCAACGCTTGAATATTGGGTTGGTCTAAACTTAATATTACTATTATAAATACCATAGGTTTTGCTACGAGCAAATTTTTCAGTTGGGCTAATTCCCCAGTTCGTCGAAAGATTAAGTTTTTTAATAATTATGTCTCTTAATGTGCTCGATGAGAGAACCTGAAGGAGTTGCTCTGATTCTTTACTTTCACCAAAAACAGTCAATCCTTCCTGTACGTTTGGTGTTAATAGCTCTTTTGAAGGCTGATTGTCTATTGGTGGATAGATTATTGCCGTTGCTTTAAACATAGGCGTAATTATAAACGATGTTATTGTCGAAACAACAATTGCTATAACACCAATCCACAACAACAACTTGCGGTTACTCCAAACCATTTGAATAAGATTGGTCGAGTTGAGATTAAAATCGTTTTTTGAAGATTCCATTGATAAGAAGCTAAGGATTAGAGTAAAACGCTTTAAAGTAGTCGTTACTGATATTACTTTATTTAACAGATTATTCTTTGATAAACGGATAAATTAAACTGCTCGTATAATGCTGTAGTTCTTTTTTCCCTTTTGAACTAAAAGATACTTACCATTGATAAGGTGATTAACTTGAATCAACATCTCCGAATCAGTCACCTTCTCCTTGTTGATGCTAATTCCGCCACCCTGAACCAATCGTCGAAGTTCTCCCTTTGATGCAAATACTGCAGAACGCTCAACCGCAAGGACAGAAAAAATAATCCCTTGCTCAAAAATGTCTTTCGGTATATCGAATGTCGCAACACCTTCAAAAACGGAAAGGAATGTGTCCTCGTCGAGTTTTTTTAAGGTATCGGCCGTTGCACCTCCAAAAAGAATTCCTGATGCTTCAACGGCCAGCAGGTAGTCGGCTTCGGAATGGACCATTGTTGTAACAATCTCAGCTAATTTTTTTTGCAGAATACGGAGATGTGGAGCTTGGCAATGCTCTAAGGTCAAAGCATCAACCTCCTGCTTGGTTAACATGGTGAATATTTTGATGTATTTTGCAGCATCATCATCCGATACGTTAAGCCAGAACTGGTAAAAACGGTAGGGGGATGTATAACGGGAATCGAGCCAAACATTGCCTTGCTCTGTTTTGCCAAATTTTCCACCGTCTGCCTTTGTAATCAATGGGCAGGTTAAGGCAAAAGCTTCACCTCCAGTTTTTCTTCTTATCAGCTCTGTCCCTGTGGTAATATTTCCCCACTGATCGGAACCGCCCATTTGCAGCTTACAACCATAATTCTGATAAAGAAAAAGAAAGTCATATCCTTGAACGAGCTGATAGGTAAATTCGGTAAACGACATCCCCGATTTGGATTCTTCGCCAAGTCGTTTTTTGACCGAATCTTTAGACATCATGTAGTTAACCGTAATGTGCTTACCTATATCCCGAATGAAATTAAGAAAGCTATAATCCTTCATCCAGTCGTAATTATTCACCATTAAAGCCTTATTAGGCATTTCGGTTTCAAAATCGAGAAAACGGGATAGCTGATTTTTAAGAAAATCTTGATTATGCCGAAGCGTTGGTTCATCGAGCAGGTTACGCTCCTGCGATTTTCCTGAAGGATCACCAATCATTCCAGTTGCACCACCTACCAGTACAACAGGACGATGACCACAAGCTTGTAAATGTTTTAGCATCATCACACCAACCAAATGCCCAATATGAAGGGAATCGGCAGTGGGGTCGATTCCCACGTATGCAGTTGTCATTTCCTTCTTTAACAGATCCTCGGTACCGGGCATGATATCATGGATCATGCCTCTCCACGTTAACTCTTCAACAAAATTCATCGCTATTCAATAAAATTTTCTCAAAGATAATAAATGGTTTGTATTAAGATATTGACATGATTGATGATTCTTTGGCGGCATGCATTACAACCATCCGGCAGTCGCCGGAAAGTTCATCGAAGCTATACCAGAGCAAGTGGGGGTTGAAACTTTTATTTTTACTATTCTTTTAAAATAAGAAAAGGGCGTTATTGACGCCCTTTTCTGTTAAAATGGATTTAGAAAATTCCATTTTAAAACATTCGTAACACTATCTCAAGTGTGTGCCTATTTATACGAAATAATTAAAAATTATGTTGCTAATGCTTTGATTTATTTGTCATGTTTTAGATTGTCGTATGCAGGTTTTAAAGGTATGGGTTGCAAGTCGACACCAACGAGGTTATCCAATCATAATATTTAGTGTAATAATCACTTAAGGGCATCTCTAAAAACATAAAAATTTCGAATATCGGCTTCATTCCTTCGAAAGCAGGAATCTAATTCTTTGCAAGTTATGGATTGGCTTCACCAAATTCCGCTCTGCTCCATTTCCCGCCTTCGCGGGAACCGAGCGTATTTTGCGAGTTCGCCGTAAGGCAATGTTTGCAAAGTATAGTTTTTAAAGATGGCCTTAATACTATGGGTTTACAGGATCAAACGTCTCCTTCATCATCGTTTTGATTTCATCAAAGTTAAGATCAGGAAAAACTGTTGGGGCTAAACGGGCAATTGGATGATAGAACAGAGATTTTTCTGCAATATCTTTTGGTAAAACATTATACTTTGGACTGGACTTCTCCATTATAACAAATACTACGCTTAGGATAAACGCTGTTTTTAAAACACCAAAAACAACTCCAAGAATACTATTCGCGAAGCCAAGAAATGCCATGTCGAATACTCCCTCAACAATAACACCAATGAAATGAACACCAATGACTATTATGGTAAATGTGATTGCAAATGCTATTAGTGGTAAATACTCCGTTGTAAAATGGAGATGCTCGGAAAGTAACCCAGCAGTATAATCGGAAAATTTAATCGCACCCCATATGCCAAGTAGGAGCCCTGCGAACGAAGCAAGTTGGCTAATAAAACCCTTTTGAAAACCTCTGAAACCAGCAAAAATGAAAATTGCTATCAGAATAATATCTATAAAGCCCATAGAATTAGAATTTAGTTATTCAAGTTGACAGTTTGTTAAAGTTTTTTAGGCATTTAGGCAATAGGCTCGTAGTAATAAAAATCCTCACATTTAAATATTTTTCATTCACTTTCCCCCAATAGCCAACACCCTGATAATCTAATCCTAGCTCTTCCGCTCAACAATATACTCGGTAAGTTTCTCCAAGGACGTCCTAAAATCACTCTCAGGGTAAAGGGCTAATTGTTCTAAGGCTTTGTTTTTATACTCTTGCATTTTTATTGCAGTATACTCTAGTCCCCCATTTTGTTGCACGAAAGCAACGACCTTTTCAACGGCCTTAGCACTTTTCTTACTGCTCCGAACCAATTTTAGGATTTCTGTTTGCTCCTTTTTGCTTACTTTAGAAAGTGAGTGGATAAGTGGGAGTGTGAGTTTTTTCTCTTTAATATCGTTTCCTGTCGGTTTTCCGATTATTCCCTTTGGCTGGTAATCGAACAAATCGTCTTTGATCTGGAATGCCATTCCAATATTCTGTCCAAAATCCTTCATGCGTTTAATCATTTCAGGGCTGGCACCAACAGAACAGGCGCCATTTGCTGAGCACGATGCTAAAAGGCTCGCCGTTTTCTTTTGGATTATTTCATAGTAGGTTGCCTCATCAATATCCATTTTTCTCGATCGCTCAATCTGAAGAAGCTCGCCTTCGCTCATATCCTTCACCGCTTGGCTCATTATACGAAGAAGTTCTATTTCATTCTTTTCGATAGCAAGTAAAAGTCCCTTTGAAAGCAGATAGTCACCAACAAGGACAGCAATTTTGGAGCGCCAAATGGCGTTGATCGAGAAAAATCCTCTCCGTTCATACGCCTCATCAACAACATCATCATGAATTAGGGTTGCAGTATGAAGAAGTTCAATCATTCCTGCAGCGACGTAAGTCGATTGATTTATCTTGCCATTTAGGCCTGCAGAAAGAAATACAATTAAGGGTCGAAGCTGTTTTCCCTTTCGCCGATAAATATAGTTGGTGATTACATCAAGGAGAGGAACCTTTGAGCTCATCGTGCTCCGGAAAAAGGGTTCGAACTTATCTAGATCGAACTCAACAGGCTTCTTTATTTCATCAAGTTTTGACATTCAGACAGGAATTTAAAACAGGAAAATTAACTATTTTTTTAATCCTTGAAAGCTTAATAACAGCAAAGCAACAAAAATTTACGTTTTTATCGATAATCTTTATGGGATTAATTGGATGTCCTTTCAGATTAAGTGATAGTTAATTATTCATATATTTGTATTTGATTCCACTACCTTCAAATCATGCCAGAAAAAAGAGAATTAAACATCGATCAACTCGAACAGGCTGTCAGCATGCTTAAAGCAATTGCACATCCAATGAGAATTTCAATCATCAGCCTGCTAGAGGATGGCAGAAGAATGACCGTGACCGAAATTCACGAAAAACTTCAAATTGAACAATCCACCACCTCTCATCATTTAGGTATATTAAAGGACAAAGGAGTATTATCCTCCAAAAGAGAGGGTAAGAATACGCTATATTTTCTAAGAAACGAGAATCTCGGAAAAATCCTCGATTGCATCGGAAAATGTACTGTGTAAATATCTTTTGACAATCATATCAAGGAGTTGTTAATAGCAATCCCTTTGTTATCTATACACTGACGTCTTAACAACTGAAACGAAACGCTATGTCCATAATTAGGTTAACCAAGGAATTCCATTTCGAATTAGCTCATGCCCTCGAGGGGTACGATGGGGCTTGCCGGAATATTCATGGTCATTCGTATATTCTTTACGTTACTGTAATTGGGAGTCCAATTTCTTTGGAATCGAACCCAAAACTTGGAATGATTATGGATTTTGGGGACCTAAAAGGGATTGTCAACAGCACCATTATTAGTAGATTTGATCATGCCCTTTTACTTAACCAAAGTTCTTCGATGCTTAAAACATTACGAGAGGAGAGTTTTGGAAAAGTTGAATCGCTACCATTTCAACCAACCTGCGAAAATCTTCTACCTTACTTTGCTGGACTAATATCCACCCGTCTCCCCGATGGGGTAAAACTACATCATCTTAAGCTCAACGAAACGGCTACCTCCTTCGCTGAGTGGTATGCCTCTGATAATCTTTAAAACTACCTGAATGCCAAAAAAACTTCTTCTCATTGATGCATACGCTTCGATCTACAGAGCCTATTTTGCATTTATTAATCGTCCGATTAGAACGAGCAAAGGATTAAATACCTCGGCTATTTATGGTTTCACTAAGTTTATGCTTGATGCCATAAAAAGGGTTGAACCCACTCACCTTGCAGTTGCGTTCGATCTTTCGGGCCCTACATTCCGAACCGAACTTTATTCAGCATACAAAGCGAATCGACAGGAAACACCCGAAGATATTCGAATAGCAATACCTATCATTAAGCGGTTATTAACCGTGATGAATATCCCTATCGTTGAGCTCAAGGGCTACGAAGCCGATGATATAATAGGAGCTCTTGCTGTCCAAGCCGATCCGATGGGTTTTGAGGTTTACATGATGACCCCCGATAAGGATTATGGACAACTACTCTCTCAAAATATAAGAATCATTAAACCCGGTAAGGGTGGTGGTGAAATGGAAACTATAACTGCAGAGGCCTTTTGTAATGATTATAAGATCAATACCCCTTCTCAGTTTATTGATATCCTTGCCCTTTGGGGTGATGTTTCGGATAATATTCCAGGAGTTAAAGGAATCGGTGAAAAAACTGCAGCCGACTTGGTCTCTAAATTCGGATCGATTGACAATATCCTTCAGAATACCGACAAGCTCTCAAAGGCTCAGAAATTGAATATTGAATCGTCAAAGGAGCAACTTCTGCTTTCAAGAACGTTGGTTACCATTAAAACCGATCTTGAGCTGAATCTCGATATCAACAGCTTCGAAAGAAGAGAGCCAAAAACTGATGAGTACAGATTAATTCTTGAAGAGCTGGAGTTTCGTTCATTGCTAAAGGATATTCCGACCAAAACGGACAAACCTGAGCCCAAAAGGGAAAACAGAGAAACCTTTGTACAGGGCAATCTTTTTGGTGACTCTGCACCAGTAGTTTCTGAACCACAGCACAACCTAAAAACCCTATACGATTTTAGCTTCGACTATAGGATTGCTGCCTCAGTAAGTGAAAGGAAAGAACTCATTGAGGAGCTAAAAAAGGCCAAAGAGCTTGCCTTCGATTCAGAGACCACTGGACTTGATCTGTTCTCAGCCCAGCTGGTTGGCTTATCATTTGCTACAGCACCGTTAAAGGCTTGGTATGTTCCAATCCCTTCGGATCAAATCGAGGCAAAAATTATCGTTCTTGAATTCAAGGAAATCTTAGAGGATATAGATAAAACCAAGATTGGACAAAATATCAAGTTCGATATGCTGATGCTTAAAAACTATGGCATCAATTTAAAAGGTTTTCTGTTCGATACCATGCTAGCCCATTATTTGGTTGAACCCGATCTTCGGCATAACTTAACCTATCTATCAGAGCATCTGCTCGGGTATAAACCCATTGAAATCGAGGAGCTGATTGGCAAAAAGGGGGTAAATCAAATATCAATGCGTAGCGTTCCGCTCGATAAAATATCAATCTACGCGGCTGAAGATGCAGATCTCGCCCTTCAGCTGAAAGAAATTTTGTACAAACGGCTTGTTGACGAAGGCTTACTGAATCTATACAAAGATATTGAAGCACCTTTAATAGAAGTGCTTGCTGATATTGAACGGGCTGGAGTCCAAATCAATTCTCAGAGTCTTAACGAATCGGCAAAATTGCTGAATCTTGAACTTATTGCTCTTGACGATGAGATCAAGCTAATGGCCGGAGTACCTGATCTAAATATCTCTTCGCCAAAACAGCTGGGCGAAATCCTCTTCGAGAAACTAAAAATTGCCTCGGACGTAAAGATGACCAAGACCAAGCAGTACGCCACTGGTGAGGATGAACTCCTAAAGTACAGAGACAAACATCCGATTATCGATAAAATACTAGAGTTCCGTTCTTTAAAAAAACTACTCTCAACCTATATTGAGGCTCTACCCCTTCTGGTGCACCCCAAAACAGGAAAAATTCATGCATCGTTTAATCAGGCTGTAGCTTCAACAGGTAGATTGAGCTCAAATAATCCAAACCTTCAAAATATTCCCATTAGGGATGAGAAGGGTCGTGAAATCCGAAAAGCCTTTGTTCCTACCTCTGACGATTATCTCATTCTTTCTGCCGACTACTCTCAGATTGAGTTAAGATTAATGGCACATATGAGTAAAGATGAATCTTTACTCGAAGCTTTTCATCAAGGAGAGGATATTCACACAGCAACCGCTTCCAAAATTTTTAAGATTCCGCTTAACGAGGTTACAAGGGAACAACGAAGCAGGGCTAAAACGGCCAATTTTGGCATGATTTACGGCATATCGGCCTTTGGGCTATCCCAGAGGCTCAGCATATCGAGAACTGAGGCCAAAGAGCTTATCGATGGATATTTCGGAACCTACAAGGGGGTTAAGGAATACATGGATGGTTGTATTAAAAATGCAAGGGAGATAGGTTGGGTTTCCACAATATTTGGCCGAAAAAGGTATTTGTCCGATATCAATTCACATAATGGTACGGTGAGGGGTCTCGCTGAACGAAATGCGATTAACGCTCCGATTCAGGGTTCGGCGGCGGATGTTGTAAAAATAGCGATGATTCGAATTCATAAGCAGCTCTGCCAGCAAAACCTCAAATCAAAGATGATAATCCAAGTGCACGATGAGCTTGTTCTCGATGTTTTCAAACCTGAACTAGAAATAGTCAAAGAGATTGTTCGTCGAGAAATGGTAAATGCTGCAGAGATATCGGTTCCCCTTGAGGTTGAAATCGGTGTTGGCAACAATTGGCTTGAGGCACACTAAATAAGAATTTGACAGTTGTTCGTTGGCAGTTATAAAAAATATTTATAACCATAAAAATAATTTCTCCAGTATAAAATAGAGAAGTGGCAAGGTTAAAATACTGAACAGCGTTGAAACCAATAGGTTACTTGCGGCTAGATGGTAATCGCCTCCATACCTTCGGGACATTACTACGATTATTGTTTGGCATGGCATTCCAGCTTGCATAACCAGAACAAAAAAGGCTTCGCGTGCAATTTCGAGATGTAGGCCTTTAATCAACAAGAAGTAGGAAATCCCTAATATAATTGGAACAAGAATCAGCTTATTAATGCTGAGGATAAAAACACTAGCTATTCTAAAAGCCTTTTTAATGTTCATTCCTGCTAGTAGCGCACCGATGTAAACCATCGAAAGTGGGCTTGTACACTTTCCAAGACCCGAAAAGGCATCGATAATAAACTTGGGTAATTCAATTCGCGAAACCAATATAAGGGAACCAAGAACTATCGCACCAGTATTTGCGTTCAGCAAACTCTTCCACCCCGATTTTTGTGTTCCTGAACTTAAACGGTAAATTCCATAGGTGAAGGTTAATGAATTCGAAGCTAACTGGTAAACTGCAGCATAAAAGACTCCAATTCCCCCAGGGAAGAGAGCGTCAAAGAGAGGAAATCCGAGGAAGACAATATTTCCAAACATGGTGTGCAGCTTATGCACCATTGCTTGGGGCTTATTGAGCTTTTGAAGATACGATGATAGAGATCCGGTTAAATAGAGGAAAAACAGGTTAGCAAAAGCAAGAATAAAAACAAATAAGCCATTCTTAAAGAGCTTAACATCAAACTCGAGATGTGAAAATGTTGAAAAAATAAGGAATGGTAATGTTATGTCGATTATTATTCTTGCCAGAAAATCCTTTGATTCATCGTTAAGAATTTTTCGTTTGGTAGCAACCGCCCCAACAATCATCAAAAGACAAAAAATTAAAAGCTGATTGATTATAATCCCTGTAGCCATAAACCAAAAATAATCGTAAAGGTAAAAATGATTTCATTTAACGCTTAATTATTTATATCCCGATTGGAATGAAAAAGCAAAATCGATTCCGATTCACTACGGAGATACTGAGAACACATCGTTTTTTTTCAGAATGGGGTTATCATTACTTATTTTTCTATTGCTCAAATGTTAATTACAATAGCCTTGAAACAATATATCAAACTCATTTGAGTCATCGGCGATTTAGTTCATTTATCCCTTTTTTTGTTTGGTGCTGAATTGTAACCAAAATCGTACCTTTGAAACATCTATTCCGATGAATTTTATAAGAAACTAGAAGTAATTGACAAAAAAATTTGGAGAGAAATAAATTTTTTCTAAAATTGCCAAGAATTGGTAAGCCGATTAAATATTGTTCCCCTTGACTTTAAATTAAAATACTGGTAAATTAACAACATATAATAAAAACCCATTCCCTGTTTAGAAAGCCTATACGATCATAAGCAATCTTAATATCTTGAAACCTCTAGATATTTATTAATTCAATTAATCTAATTACTCAAATCTTAATGTCTAAATCCCGTTTCTAATTATTCCGGAAATGAAAGCAAGAAAGGAAATTCTAAAGCCCATCCCGAATCTTTACAGTTCAGAAGAGCTGAAAAGGGCAAAAAAGTTAAAACCGATAAAAAAGGTAAAAAATCAGAAACAATCGTTGATTCAAGAAATTGATGAGCTTGAAGATCTTGAATTAAACTACAAAAACGACGAATTTGATGAAGAACTTTATGAAGATGAAGAGGATGAAGAAGAATTATAGACTATAAATATCGATATACTACAAATCAGTCAATGCCCCGTTCTCTGGGGCATTTTTCGTTCTATTAAATAAATCACTTTAAACCATTGCATTTCAATTCGATCTTATATATATTGGCAGATAAACAAAACCGTTATGTTTAGGTCTTTCCTTTTAAATTGCAAAGCCTTTACTTCCATATTAATTCTGTTTTTGTTCATTTACTCCACAACAAATATCAGGGCAGACATACTTAATGGGCCCGATATTATTAATAAACAGTTAACTCAATCTTCGGATTCATCAAAGTTAGAGCTGCTAATTAAAGCAGCAAACGATTACAATAATACAAACACCGATCTATCAATTGAGTATGCAAAGATTGCGATTAATCTTGCAAAGAAATTAAACGTGCCCTATAAGCAAATCGTTGCAGAGGTAATTATTGGGAACGCATACTTTATCAAAGGGAATTACACGAAATCCATTGAGCAACTTGAACACGCACAAAATCTTACTCTTTCAATCAAAGACAGTGCTTGCTTAATCGATATTTTTCAGACCTATAGTTTAATCTACACTAAAATTGGTGACTTTAAGAAAGCGCTAGAATATTCTCAAAAAGCATTCACACTTGTTGGAAAGCTAAATCAACAAGAGAAACTCGCTGATCTCGTTCGAGAAACCGGAAATATCTATTTTTCCTTTGGTGAATCATCTATTGCTCTAGAATTTTATCAGAAGAGCCTGAATATCTGTAAAGAGAAAAAGGATCAAATTGGTATGTCAAAAGCGCTTAACAACATTGGTCGAATTTATAGTGAATCGGGTCAATACACCAAAGCATTAGATTATTTAAACCAGTCGCTTGAAATAAAAAAGAGATACGATAACAGCCTTGGTGTTGCTAATACCCTTCTAAATATAGGTACAATCTATTATAAGCAAAAAGACTATCCAAAAGCCATTAACTACTTTACCCAATCAAATAACAATTACGTTCGGGTTAACTACATCGAGGGGATTTCTAATTCGTATCAATTTCTTGGTCGTTCATATCTTAAAGAGAAACAATACAAATTATCGGAAGAGTCATTGACTAAAGCCTTGGAACTAGCCAAAAAAGCTCAGATTAAAACTTTATTGGTAACAATTTATCTTGGCTTTTCAGAGCTATATTCTGAAAACAACAATTATCATGATGCGTATTTATCTTTACTCAAGAATAAAGAGCTAAGCGATTCGATTTTTAGTGAGGAGAGAAGAAATCTTCTGATGGAGCTAGATGCAAAATACAATCTTCAAGCAAAGGAAAAACAAATACAACTACTCTCTAAAGAGCAAGAACTCAAGGAGGCTCAGCGTAAAAAATTAATTTTCTGGAATGCTTTATTAATCATTGCCGCGCTTTCCCTCACCTCTGTTATATATTTTTTTTACAGCAGAATGAGGTTCAAGGGACGTGTTAATCGTCAGCTTCTAGATGAAATATCTCAGCGAAAATCAGTGGAAGATGAACTCCACCGTCACCAAGTTCACCTTGAAGCCCTCGTAGAAGATCGAACAATTGATCTAAAGATTGCAAAGGACAAGGCCGAAGAATCCGATATGCTTAAAACTGCTTTCCTAGCGAACATGTCGCATGAGATTAGAACACCCATGAATGCAATTGTAGGCTTCTCAAATCTACTCCTTGATCTCGACTCAACAGAAACTGATAAAAAAGATTTTGTAAAGCAGATAAACTCAAACAGCGAAATCTTGATGAACCTGATAAATGATATAATAGATATCTCAATCATCGAATCGGGTCACTTAAAAATCAACAAAACCAAGGTTTGTATCTCTGAACTACTTCAGGATCTACTTTCAATTTTTGAAAAAGAGAAACATAAAATCAACAAGGATCATATTAGCATTACGTTAGAATATGAACCATCTTTAAAATCACTTTATATACTTACCGATATTAATCGTTTTAAGCAAGTGATTTCAAACCTGATCTCTAATGCATTAAAATTCACAAACCAAGGCTCAATTATAATCGGGTTTAAACAAAGCAATATCCATAATATCCTATTTTATGTCAAGGATACTGGGATTGGGATAAAACAAGAGAATAACGAAGCGATATTTGAGCGGTTTAGCAAGTTCAATATTGAATGTGAAAAAATGCTTTTCCCTGGTACAGGGCTTGGTTTGGCAATCTGTCTTGAGTTAATTCAACTGATGGGGGGAAATATCTGGTTTGATTCTGTATTAAACGAAGGTTCTACTTTTTACTTTACCCTTCCCGCGATATATGCAGAGGAGGAGGTAAATGGTTTTCCTTCGAATGAACAACATACAGTTTCTTCTCTGAATTTAAACGGGAAAACAATTGTGGTTGCCGAAGATGTTGTATCAAATTTCAAACTCATTAAAGCATTCCTGAAGCGAACAAATGTTAATTTGCTTTGGGCAAAAGATGGGAAAGAGGTTTTAAGTATGCTGGAAAATCACATTGTAGATCTAATCCTGATGGACATTCAGATGCCGGTTATGGATGGAATAAAAACGACTGAAGTAATTCGAAAAATGAATAATAATATTCCAATTATTATTCAAACAGCATACGCATTAAACGATGAAATAGAAAAAAGTTTTACTGCTGGGTGCAACGATTATATCACAAAACCCATTAAAAAAGATGAACTAATTTATAAAATATCAAAATACATTCAAATCGATTAACTTCCCTTCTTGTATTATTCAGTTAAGAATTTATTCTTTTCTTTTTTGTCCTTTATAACGTGTTTGTCTTTAACGTAAACCTGTCTTTCGATTGTCTGATCAAGGGAAATGAAGGTCTCTGTATTTGCAATTCCAGGTATATTTTGAATTTCTCTAACAAGCACATCCATTAAATGCTCATTATCTCTACAGAAGATCTTCAGTAAAAGGGCAAATGAGCCTGTTATGAAGTGACACTCTACAACTTCGGGCATTAGCTTAAGCGCATCAATAACTCCATGGTATTGGTTTGATGCAGAGAATTGTACTCCGACAAAAGCACATACACCAAAGCCTAAAGCCTTAGGTTTTACATTCATCCTAGACCCAGCAATAATTCCGGCATCTTCCATTTTCTTGACTCGCTGATGGATCGCTGCACCCGAAATACCGCATTCTCTAGCGATTTCCAGAAAAGGCATTCGTGCATTTTTAACCAAATAGGATAATATCTTTTGGTCAATTGCGTCGACGTTATAGTGATCTGCCATTCTAATTACAATTTTAAATATTATTGACAATAAAAATAATGATTTGAAAGAAAATATATAGGTAAAAGTACGAATTTTTACATATTTTTTTCTTTAATTAATTTCGACCACTTATTGCACTGGAATACAGTAGCATGCTAGCAATAAAAAAGCTATACCAATTACTAGCATAGCTTAATAGATAAACATAAAGAATTATTTTTTTATAAATGCTTAGAATATATTATTTTATCATCATTTATATCGTAAAAATCTTTAAGTACGGCTTCTTTATAATATCCGTGTTTCTCATAAAATCCCTGAGTTGGAATGTAAAGGGGCTTCGAAGAAGTTTCAATATATAAAACTCTTCCCCCCATTGATTTTACCTTTCTTTCGGTTTCTTTAAGGATTAGTGAGCCAACCCCTTTACCTCTGTAATCATCGTGA
>JAYTVX010000002.1:0-5008 GCA_043743775.1 Bacteroidales bacterium
AGTTTTTTCGGTAACGGGTACTCTATTTTCAGCAAGAGCAGCATAAAGATCCATTCGCCCTTGTGGATAAAAGCTTACATAATGCTTCTCTGGTCCCGATGCACATACACCGCTTCCCAGAAAATCTATCTTACACATTGCATAATGGCGACAACTCTTTGCAGTCTTTAGTATCTCATCCATTGTAATTCAATCTTAGAATTATTTTAGAATATAAGGGCAAAAGCCCTTTAGGATGGTTTTTGTCCAAAGGGAAGTTGCATAATTAATATTATAAATATAGAATTTTAAATTGATAAAGAGAAGGCATTTTTTGTGTTGTTAGGGATTGATTGAAATTATAGAATCTGGAAAAATTCACACAGGATCTGTGCGCCGAACAAGTTCATTGGACTAAGAAAGTATTAAACAACAAATTCACGAATATCGTTTCGAATAAATCATGCATTCATAATTAAACCTATTCGTGCATTCGTGACTAAGCTGCTTTGGTAATGAACTACCTCGCCGCAAATGGTCAAGGTTTCTAAATGAAATTTATTTCCTTATCGCCGCAAGCGCCGGGGAATCGAGTTTACGAGCTCAGCTAAGCCAATCTAACCCTAGAGATCCCTCGACTAAGCTCGGGATCAGTTCGACTAAATAATTTTGTTTCACAAAATTAATGTCTCACTGATTCAAGTAAAACATTTTATTCTTATTGGCTTTATATTACCAATAACGAAGAAATACAAAGTTTAATGGCAATTAATAAGATTTCACTTACCCAACGGTTTGTTGGTCGAAGTCATTTAGACTGAGTTAATAGAGCATTCAGATTGGGTTAGAAGGCCATTCTAAACTGAGTTAACTAATCCTATCAACTCCAAAAAAACCTTACCCACCTATGCAAAAAGGAGATATTCCATCAGCATTACTTACTATTATTCAATCGCCATCCATTTACCGAATAGGTATTATTCGAGGAATTTACATCAACCCCATACCGATCGAGTAGCTCAACCTTTTTAATCTTTCGATATACAGTTTTTTCGATACAATACGTTTCCTCTCCATTCTTCCATATCGCTGCTGACTGATGAATATTTTCAGTAAGCCCATCCTGATAGGTTATTTTAAGGTCTAGGGGTGCTGGGTAATTACCTTTTCGCTCAATGACTATCGAATACTTTTCGTTCTTCTCAACGATCTCTTTAACTCCTAAATCGACGTATCCATACTCAAATATCCAAGGTTTGATAAACCAATTAATATCCTGCCCCGAAATGTTAGATATTGTATTGAAAAGATCGTAAGGTATTGGATGTTTGCCATTCCAACGGGCAATAAATTCTTGAATAGATTTTTTAAAAACCTCATCACCCAAAACATCTCTTAAAAAAAGAAAACATAGCGCTGGTTTAGGGTAAGAAATATAATCGTATACAGGACGACGAACAGAACTTGAACTGGTAAATACTGGAAGGTCCAGATTAGTGCCCATATCAGATTGATACTCGTCGATAAAGCAAATCTTTGCAAAATCGGGATCCATCTCAGAAACAAATAGAAACGTTGCAAGTGACGTTAGCCCTTCATCCATCCAAGCATATTTAACCTCATTAAACCCGCAAAGGAATGGGAAATAAGAGTGAAATATCTCGTGAGCAGTTAAATCGATAGTGCTATGCATATCATCACTTGAACGATCGTTCACCATCATGGGGTACTCCATTTCGCTTAAGCCATTAAAAACAGTTTCCTTGGGAAAAGGGTAAGGAACCCCAGGAAATGAATTACACATTAACTCAACCGATTGACGGGCAATTGAAATAACCTTATAGAAATCCTTCGAATCCTTGTTGTATGCAACATCAAGTAAAGTTTTTCTTCCCGTTTGTTGATCTACCACTAGGCTTGTAGCATCCCATAAATAATGATTACTAGTCCCAAAAACAAAATCGGTTACATTTTCAGCTTTAAACTTCCATTCATTATAATCATTGGGCTTTGTAAAATCAACGTTTTTTAAATCAGTGGAATCAATAATGTGCATTATAATGTTTGACTGATTTACAGCTTTAAACCGATTAAAATACTTTTTATTTAGAACTTCCTCGGGATTTGTAAGTGTACCTGTAGCCCATACCAAATAATTCCGGGGCATTGTAATTGAAACATCAAAGGTTCCAAAGTCATTATAAAACTCCGAACTGTTTGTGTATTTATAGAAGTTCCATCCATCAATATCGTCATAAACCGCAATCCTTGGAAAAAAGTATGCAACAAAAAAACTGGTTGAATCAACAGCCCCAGTCCTTATGTGTGAGTTTCGGTTCAACGTGTAGTGCCAGTCAATGTTTATTGATATTTGTTTATCGGGCAGTAAGTATTTTTTTAAGCTTAAACGGAGTAGAGTATGCTCAACATAAACCAGATCGTTGTTTGATTGTACGTTAATGTCATTCCCATTAACCAATAGCTTATCAATGGTTACTCCCTCCGATTCATCCGCTGGATCAATATCCTCATCACGCATATTCCCTTTCTTGTACATATTCGGGAATAGATGAAAAATCAGATTATGAAGGGTATCAGGACTATTGTTGGTATAGGTTATTTTCTCTTTACCAGAGATAAGCAGCGTTTTGGGATTAAGTCTAATCTCCATCTTATAATCAGCACGATTCTGCCAGTATATAATTCCGGGTTTACCATCCAAAGATCGGGTTCTCCCGTCATAGGCTTTCTGGATATTGCGAGGTATAAAAATAGAGTTTGGTTGGGGAAAACAATTCATGGAAATACTAAATAATAGTGCCCCTAATATTACATTCCTTGCGATTCTCATAATTAATCTCTTGGTGTATTACTAATCCTTCCTGGATCGAAAGATAAATATAATTAAAATTTGGATTACCAAATTAAATAAATTGTTTATGCGATAATAGGTATTAAAAAACATATGTTTACAGCAAGTAGTTTATTAATCCTTCAATTATCATTAACAATTTTGGAACTATTGTTAGATTTGTTTCACCAATAATTAGTCCAAAAGGTTGCACTTTGATGTCATCACATAATAAAATAATTCCAAAAGAAAAGACAAGGTTGCATCCACGCAATCCACACCGATTTCAATATAATTTTCATGAATTAATTAAAAGTTGTCGAGAGTTGGAACCGTTTGTGTTTGTAAACCCATTCGGAAACGAATCCATCGATTTTGCTAACCCAGCAGCGGTGAAGGCTTTGAATAAAGTTCTGTTGAGCCATTTCTATGATATTAAAAACTGGAATATTCCGGACAATTACCTTTGTCCTCCCATTCCAGGTCGAGCCGATTATATTCATTACCTAGCCGATCTGCTTGCCGAGTACAATAGTGGAGTTATTCCTAGGGGGAATAATATTATTGGGCTTGATGTTGGTGTGGGTGCCAATTGCGTTTATCCTATTATAGGCACGAAGGAGTATGACTGGCGATTTGTAGGATCGGATATTGATCGGAAAGCCATTGAGTCAGCACAAAGGATTGTAGCCTCAAATCCCTTACTTGCCAATCATGTGGAGGTTAGGTTACAACCATCGTCGAAGGATATTTTTAGAAATATCGTTGGCTCCAATGAAAGGTTCGACTTTACCCTTTGCAACCCACCATTTCATGCTTCAGCCCAAGAGGCAGCAGAAAAAAGTGATCGAAAACTCCGAAACCTAGGTTTAAGAAAGAGGAACAAAGCAACACTCAACTTTGGAGGACAAACTAATGAACTTTGGTGCGTGGGAGGCGAAGAGGCGTTGCTGCACCGAATGGTGATACAGAGCGCCGAAATCCCAACCCAATGCTTCTGGTTTACATCGCTCATTTCAAAAAGTGCCAGTTTGCCTTCAGTTTACAGGGCTTTAAAGGATGTAAATGCACTTGAAGTGCACACCATTAAAATGGCTCAAGGGCAAAAAATTAGCCGTTTTGTTGCTTGGACCTTTTTAAGTAAACTGGAGCAAGTAGAATGGCGAGATAAGCGTTGGAAAGAGGAATAATTTAATATCATCTATTCATTGTTTCAAACTTTTTGCCCATGAGATGCGAATCCTATCCGATTGTAAATCCCATTAACATCAAATCTTTTTCTAATTTTGAGTTCATAAAACTTACAATAATGTTCAACCCCGAGCAAGATACATCATCATTCGCCTTTATTCTTTATCGCTGTGCGATTGCTTTTAGGAACGAGTTGAACCGAGAATTTCTTCAAACTTTTAGTGAAGAACTTAATGCTGACTTCTGGTTCATACTATCTACGCTTTGGGAAGAGGATAATATCTCACATGGTTTACTAGCCGAACGGGTAAGCAGAGATAAGGCTTCATTATCGCGAACCCTCGATTTAATGGAGGAAAAAAAGCTGATCAAAAGAATTGCTGATGCTGATGATAAAAGGGGTTCCAAAATATCGCTTACCCGATTATCAAAGGAGCTAAAGGATAAAGCAACTCAAACTGCAATTGATTTTACGCAAAGCGAACTGAAAGGCTTAAGCCCAATTGAGATTAAAGAGCTTGTTAGAATGCTTAATCAGATTTTTTCTAATCTTAGGGGAAAATAAAGAATTGTTTTGAGTTCTTCGTTCCGAGTATGGACCTTTATCCTTTTTTAATTTCTTCACCTATTAGGTTTAAATCATAAAATAAAGCCAAAAAATATAAAATAAGTATTCCCAAGAGACCTTCTTAAAGGATTTTGATTTGAATTTACTTTTTAGTTCAAAAAAAACTTCATCCCCTTCTATAATCTATTTTTCTTACTACTTTTATACCAATGTTCGTTCTAAAAGATGCAATCGCATTAGAACGATTACATTGGTAAATGCTGCTCTGCTTGATGTTTATTCTTTTGCAAAAAGAATATTACAGAAAGTTAATCGGTATTAAACCCACATGAAACTATACTATTAAAGAAAATAAAACACCAAAGCATTATGAATATTAAGTTTCGTCTTACTATTATGAACTTCCTACAATTCTTTGT
>JAYTVX010000003.1:0-1624 GCA_043743775.1 Bacteroidales bacterium
TATTCTCTCTTTGCTCTTGGTTGCGAAGCTGAGGAATTGTTGCTAAAACCGATTCCCTACTTTCATCGTTATAAAGAACAATATCATCACCTTGAGATGCTGCTGGGAAAATACCTGCAAATCCATTTGCACGGAGTGATTTTTTGATAATTATCTCATCGAGCAATTTATTAGCATCATCGTAAATCTTGCGAGCTTCCTTACCCTTTACTGGGTCTGAAAATATTGCAGGGAACTTCCCGTTGATATCCCACGAAAAGAAAAAAAATGTCCAATCGATATATCCTCTTATCTCATCAAGAGAATAATCGTTAAAATTTATTATCCCAGTTCTATTGGGTTTTGGGGGATTGTAAGAAGTCCAATCAAGTTTCAGGGAGTTTAACCTTGCCTTTTCGATTGTAGAATAGGGAATTGAATTCCCCTTATAGTTATCTCTCAACTCCTTATAATCATTTTTAGTAGTCTGCGTAAAACTATTGCGAGTGTTTTCGTTTAGTAAACTAGCAACAACGCCACCTGCCTGCGAAGCATCTCGAACATGAACAATTGCACCTGAATAGAATGGGTCGATTTTAAGGGCTGTGTGAAGCTTCGATGTAGTGGCGCCACCTAGTATTAATGGTATTTTCAAACCTCTTCGCTCCATCTCGGTGGCAACATGAGCCATCTCCTCAAGCGATGGTGTAATAAGTCCACTAAGCCCAATAATATCTGCCTTTTCGTTGATAGCTGTTTCAATTATCTTTTCGGTTGGAACCATCACCCCTAAATCGATGATGGTATAGCCGTTGCACGAAAGGATAATACTTACTATGTTTTTCCCTATATCGTGAACATCGCCCTTAACTGTGGCAAGAACAATAGTACCCCTGGTTTGAACAACATTTCCATCTAATTTTTCTTTCTCAAGATAGGGTTGGAGATAGGCAACAGCAGCTTTCATAACCCTAGCACTCTTCACAACTTGCGGAAGAAACATCCTGCCCGAACCAAAAAGTTCACCAACTATTTTCATCCCATCCATTAAAGGACCCTCGATTACGGCCAATCCAGTTTTTAGATTGGCATAAGCCTCCTCGGTATCAACTTCAATAAATTCGGTAATCCCTTTTACTAGAGAATGCGATAGTCGCTTATCATACGGTTCATTTCTCCATTCTGCAGCAGCGGTGGTTTCCCGTTCCTCTTCTTGCGTATTTTGAGCGTATGAAAGAAGCCTTTCTGTAGCATCCTTTCTACGATTAAGAACCAAATCCTCGGTTAGCTTAAGTAAATCGGGGTTTATTTCGGAGTAAACCTGAAGAAGGCTTGGGTTGACAATTCCAACATCCATCCCAGCATTTATTGCATGGAAAAGGAATACGGAATGAATTGCCTCACGTACAGTATTGTTTCCACGGAATGCAAATGATAGATTACTCACCCCACCGCTAACCTTAACGTATGGAAGGTTCTTCTTAATCCATTTACAGGTCTCGATAAAACTCAGCACATAGGCTGAATGCTCCGACATCCCCGTGCCAATGGCAAGTACATTTGGGTCAATAATAATATCCTCGGGTAGAACATCCGCTTTTTCAGTAAGCAATTTGTAACAACGCTCAGCAACTTCGATTCTACG
>JAYTVX010000004.1:0-15225 GCA_043743775.1 Bacteroidales bacterium
GCTTGGCGAAGTATCCATTGGAGATCCCTCTGTTTCGAGGTATTTGAAGGAGATGATCCAAACGAATTTAGAAGAATTACAAATAGGAGCATTAGGTTATAAAACATAGCTGAAATGCTGTCATTTGATAATGAATTGAAATATTTTTGCAGTCCCAAGTAATAAACTGTTTTTACAATAACTATAGTATAAAAAGTATGACAAAGATCAAGTCATTGGATGATCTTCGGAAGATGAAGGAAAATCTTCAATCAAAGATCAACCTCAGGGAAAAAGGGGAAGACCCTGGAAGCCATGTTCAAATTAAAGTTGCGATGGCAACCTGTGGAATTGCATCAGGAGCGAAAACCGTAATGGAGTTCATGATGGAAGAGCTTGAAAAGCGAGGTATTGAATCAGTGGTTACACAAACTGGTTGTATGGGTTACTGCTATGCAGAACCTACTATCGAAGTAAAACTTCCGGGTCAAGAGCCAGTAGTGTTTGGCTATGTTGATACCAAAAAGGCAGATGAAATCATCGAGAAGTATATCAAGAATGGTGAACTCGTTGATGGTATCATCCCTATGAACTATGAGACGATCGATCAATAATAATCGAAAAAGGAGGATACCGTAATGGCAAAGTATAAAATGCATTTACTCGTATGCGGGGGCACCGGTTGTAGAGCCTCAGTAAGCGATTCAATTATCGAAAAGTTTAAAACCGAGATAGCCGCCAAAGGCCTTGAAGAAGAAGTTCAGGTTATTATGACTGGTTGTTTTGGATTTTGCGAAAAAGGACCTATTGTAAAGATTCTACCCGATAACACATTCTACACAGAGGTTAAACCTGAAGATGTACCTGAGATTATTGCAGAGCATGTAGTAAAAGGGCGAAAAGTTACCCGTCTACTCTACATTGATCCAAAGAATCAAGAGCATATCAGCGATTCAAAGCATATGGGATTCTATCGAAAACAGATACGAATCGCTTTACGCAACTGTGGCTTTATCAACCCAGAGAATATTGATGAGTATATTGCTCGTGATGGATACCAAGCAATTGGGAAGGTACTAAAAGACTATACCCCAGCCCAGACAATCGATATCATTAAGAAATCCGGATTACGTGGTCGTGGGGGCGGAGGCTTTCCAACTGGATTAAAATGGGAGATTGCAAGCAAGAATCAGGCCGATCAGAAGTACGTAGTTTGCAATGCCGATGAGGGCGACCCAGGAGCATTCATGGATCGTTCAGTTCTTGAAGGCGATCCACACTCAGTGCTTGAGGCAATGGCTATCTGCGGTTACTGTATGGGAGCAACCAAAGGAGTAATCTATATCAGAGCGGAGTATCCCCTTGCCATAACCCGCTTAAAAATTGCCATTGACCAAGCCCGTGAATATGGTTTACTTGGCAATGACATCATGGGTTCAGGATTTGAATTTGATATTACCCTTCGATATGGTGCTGGCGCCTTCGTTTGTGGTGAAGAGACCGCTTTAATCCGCTCCATGGAAGGTTTACGTGGTGAACCCACCAATAAACCCCCATTCCCCGCCGAAAGCGGATACCTTGGAAAACCAACCAACGTAAACAACGTTGAAACTTTCGCCAGCGTTCCAGTTATTATTCTAAAGGGAGCTGAATGGTTCTCCTCAATTGGCACCGAAAAATCAAAAGGAACTAAGGTTTTTGCCCTTGCAGGAAAAATCAATAATGTGGGTCTGATTGAGGTTCCAATGGGAATTACCCTGCGTGAGATAATCTTTGAGATTGGTGGTGGCATTAAGAATGGCAAGAAATTTAAAGCGGCTCAAACTGGTGGTCCTTCGGGTGGTTGTTTAACCGAGAAACATCTTGATGTTCCAATCGATTTTGATAACCTGATAGCCGTTGGTTCAATGATGGGTTCAGGGGGTATGATCGTTATGGATGAAGACGATTGCATGGTTTCCATAGCAAAGTTTTTCCTCGATTTTACTGTTGAAGAAAGCTGTGGTAAATGTGCTCCTTGCCGTATTGGGAATAAACGTCTCTACGAAATCCTTGAGCGTATTACCAATGGTGAAGGTACTATGGAAGAACTTGACCGCTTACGCAATCTTAGCCATGTAATTAAGGATACTGCTCTCTGTGGTCTAGGACAAACCTCTCCTAACCCTGTACTATCAACCATGGATAACTTCTACGATGAGTATCTTGCTCATATTAACGATAAGAAGTGCCCAGCAGGTCAATGCAAATCGTTAATGAAGTACGTAGTCGATGCAGAAGCATGCGTGGGCTGTACCGCTTGTGCTCGGAACTGCCCTGTTAACGCAATCAGCGGAGAGCGTAAAAAACCACATCTTATCGATACAGCGATATGTATCAAGTGTGGTGCTTGTATCGAGAAGTGTAAATTTAGTGCTATCAGCATCAAATAATTAGGGGCTAAAAATGGAAAATATAAAACTAACAATAGATAATAGGCCTGTTGAAGTACCAGTAGGGACTACTGTTTATAAGGCCGCGAAAACCCTCGGGATTGATATTCCTGTACTTTGCTACATGGATCTGCATGATCTCGGGATCGAGAATAAGCCAGCGGGCTGTCGCATATGCGTTGTTGAAGTTGAGGGACGAAGAAACTTGGCTCCTAGCTGCTCAACGTCATGTGCAAACGGAATGGTTGTAAAGACTCACACCACCCGCGTTATCAATGCTCGCAGGACTGTAATGGAGTTGATTCTTTCCGATCACCCTAAGGATTGCTTAACCTGTCCAAAGAGTGGTCGCTGCGACTTACAGGATATGGCAGTAAAGTTGGGCATTCGAAATATCCCCGGGCAGGAGTATGCAGAGATGTCGACCTACAAGACCGACTTCTCCCCTTCTATTATCAGGGATATGGACAAATGTATCATGTGCCGCCGATGCGAAACCATGTGTAATGATTTCCAGACTGTAGGTGCATTAAGCGCCGTGAATCGTGGATTTTTATCGGTTGTAGCACCGGCATTTGAGCAGGATTTAGAAAAATCACCCTGTACATATTGCGGTCAATGCGTTGCAGTTTGCCCAACTGGGGCTTTAACTGAAGTTGACCATACACCAAAGGTTATTCGTGCTCTGGCCGATCCTACCAAAACAGTAATTGTTCAAACAGCTCCTGCTGTTCGTGCTGCACTTGGTGAAGAATTCGGTCTAGAACCAGGTACTAGTGTAACAGGTAAAATGGTTGCAGCATTACGTCAGCTTGGATTTGATTTTATCTTTGACACTGACTTTGCAGCCGACCTTACAATCATGGAGGAGGGTACAGAATTGCTTGACCGCTTAACCCGTCATCTCGGTGGCGACAAAAGCGTCAAACTACCTATTCTAACAAGTTGCTGCCCAGGCTGGGTAGGTTTCTTTGAGCATAACTATCCTGATATGCTTGACGTTCCTTCAACGGCTAAATCGCCACAGCAAATGTTTGGTGCTATTGCAAAGACCTACTTTGCTGAGAAATTAGGTAAGAAACGTGAGGAATTAGTTGTCGTTTCTGTTATGCCATGCTTAGCTAAGAAGTACGAATGCCAACGCGATGAGTTCAAGGTTAATGGGAATCCTGATGTTGATTACTCAATATCAACCCGCGAATTAGCTCATCTAATCAAGGAGTTCAACGTAAGATTCAATGAACTACCTGATGAGGATTTTGATAATCCCCTTGGTGAATCAACTGGAGCAGCTGTAATTTTTGGAGCAACTGGTGGTGTAATTGAAGCAGCTACCAGAACAGCATACGAACTTCAAACTGGAAAAAAACTTGATAAGGTAGAATTCCATCAACTACGTGGGATGGAGGGTATTCGTTCCGCTACTATAGATTTCAACGGTTTACCTGTCAATATTGGAATTGCTCACGGGTTAGGGAATGCACGTAAACTTCTTGATGAAGTTCGCTTAGGAAAAACTAACTACCATGCAATTGAGATCATGGCATGCCCAGGAGGATGTATTGGAGGAGGTGGTCAACCACTACACCATGGCAATACTTCAATTCTAGCTGCACGTACAAAGGCTATCTATAGCGAAGATACGGGTAAAACCATACGTAAATCGCATGAGAATCCTTTTATCATCAAACTCTACGAAGAATTTCTTGGAAAGCCAATGAGCGAAAAGGCTCATCATCTTCTCCATACCCATTACTTCGATAAGAGTAAAAAGGATATATTTATTTAAATTACGGAGGATATTATATGTCACATATAAAAGTTGAACTAAAACAAGAACAGATAGCAAAACTCAAGGAGATTTGCAAATCGTTCAACAACGAAGGTGGTGAACTAATCAATGTACTTCACAAAACACAGGGAACATTTGGATATCTACCTGCAGAAGTACAAGAAATTATCGCTAAAGAGTTAAACCTATCGGTTGCTAAGGTTTACGGAGTTGTAACATTTTACTCTTTTTTCACTATGCTTCCAAAGGGCCAAAATCCAATCAGTATTTGTACAGGAACTGCATGTTATGTTCGTGGTGCTGAAAAAGTACTCGATGAGTTCAAGCGAATCCTCAATGTTAAAGTAGGCGAAACAACCCCTGATGGGAAATTCTCCCTCAGCTGCTTACGGTGCGTTGGCGCTTGCGGTCTTGCTCCCGTTGTATCAGTTGGGGATAAAATATACGGACGTGTTTCGCCCGATGGAGTTAAGGATATTCTTAAAGAATACGAATAGAGTTTATAAAATAGTATGAGTTGAAAAGAGCCATCCGGTAATTGCCGGATGGCTCTTTATTTTATGAAAAAACAGCTACTCCAAAAATAATACAATAAATGCGCAAGTTCTTTTAAACCTTGGTGTCATACTAGTATTCAAAGTGGTTCATTAATCATATAAAAAATCGATAGAATGAGAAGAGTTTTTTATGCAGCAATATCAATCTTTTTTGTGTTAAGTACATTATATACATCAGCACAGCAACCCGAAGGCCAGCGAATAATGCAAGGTGGTGGCAGGATGTCAATGGAAGGTGGATTTGGGACATTAAAAGGAACAATAATCGATGAGGCATCAAATTTACCCATTGAATATGCGAATATAGTAATTTACAAGGCTAAAGACTCGTCGCTAGTTACAGGTGGGATAACCGATACGAAAGGAAATTATAATATCGATAAAGTTCCTTTTGGTAGATACTACGTTGATTTTAAATTCATTGGTTACAAAAACAGTAGAGTAACGGGAGTAATGATAACCCCCAGGCAACAAGAGGTTACCCTTGAAACTGTAAAACTTAATTCTATTTCCGAAAATCTTGAAGGCGTTGTTGTAACTGGTCAAAAATCAATGCTTCAGAACAACCTCGATAAAAAGGTTATTAATGTTGATCGAAGCATAAATGTCGAGGGAGGTACCGCTCTTGATATTATGAGAAATATTCCCTCTGTTGAAGTTGACGTTGAAGGTAATGTTAGTGTTAGAGGTAGTTCAAATCTAACAATCCTGGTTGATGGTAGGCCATCACAGTTAACCAGTTTGGAAGAACTTCCAGCAAATATTGTTCAAAGCGTTGAATTAATTACTAATCCATCGGTTCGTTATGATCCAGATGGTCTTTCAGGAATACTTAACATAGTACTTGTGAAGAAAAAGACCCCTGGTTATCATGGTATGGTTTCGGTAAATGTTGGTACTGGCAATAAATATTCAGGTACAGTCAACATGAATATTCGCCAAGGGAAGTTCAACTATTTTGGAAATATCGATTATAGAAAATTCAGCTCTTATGGTTCAGGAATTACTAATCGTCAAACATTTATTACCGATACAACAAAATTCTTAGACCAAACTTCAAAGGATGATAGAGAAGGAATAATGTACAACTTCCGTGGGGGTGTTGACTATTATATTAATCCAAAAAACACCCTTTCATTTGTTGCATCTACCAGTATTAGAAATTCTACAGGTTCAGAAAAGAGTAACAATATAAGGCATAGCATTCCTTACGCTGCTAAATATGAAGGAAATGAAGACAATAACAGTACTGACAAGAGTAAAGGGTCAGGGAATGAGTTTGCTTTAAACTATAAAAAGACATTCGATACCCCTGGTCAGGAGTTTACTTCTGATCTATATTTTTCGAACGGAGATAGAAATTCTGATGAAGACTTGACAAAAATTGATAATAACAATGCTGCACTCTCTGATCTAAAAAAGACAACTACCGATAGTAAAAACTGGTCAGTTACTTTTCAAAGTGACGTGGTTAAACCCATAGGCAATGGAGGTAGACTCGAAACAGGGATTAAAGGAATTATTCGGAGATCAGATGCCAACTACATTTTAAGAGAAAAAACTTTTGTCCCCGACCCATGGGTAATTAATAACAGTGTTTCCAATAACTTTGTTTTAACCGATCAGGTTTATGCAGGTTATGCAATATACTCAAATACTATTGGGCCAATTAGCTATCAAGGGGGTATACGAATTGAAGATCAACTTAAGAACGCAGATCAAAAAACAACTGATTCTGTTGTAAATGCATCATTCTTTAATATATTCCCAAGTGCTCATATTAAGTGGGATATTAATAAGGTTAACGCAATTCAGCTATCATATAGCAGAAGAGTAAACCGACCATCGTCAAGAGATTTAAACCCATTTAAAGATATTGAAGATCCTTTGAACGTAAGTTACGGTAACCCCTACCTTGAGCCTGAGTTTACCGACGCTTATGAAATTGGACACTCACTCAATCTTGCTAAAACCAACATCACCAGCACACTTTTTTATCGCTATAGAACAAACCTGATTTCTCAAAAAACTGAACGCATTGGGACTACTGATACCTTAAAGACGACACCAGAGAATTTAAATGGAGGCTCTACGTTAGGTGTTGAGTTTATTGTGAATCAAAAGATTACTAACTGGTGGAAGATGAACGGAAACTTCAGCTACTTCCAAGCAAAAATTATTGATAAGAGCGTTGATGTTAGCAAAAGCGAAAGTAATAGCTGGACTGCAAAAGCAACATCATCCTTTAGCATTGGCAAAAACTGTGAAATTCAAATCAATGGTAATTACCGTAGTCCAGTAATTACGGGTGTTGGTGGTGGTGGTCATGGTCCAATGGGTGGTGGTGGTGGTGGTAGCCAAGGAAAAACCAAAGAGATGTATTCTGTGGATCTAGGTCTACGATATATGGTGATGAAGAAAAAAGGAACAATAACGCTTAGAGTAAGTGATATTTTCAATACTAGAATTGGAAAAATAGATTCATGGGGTACTGGATATACTTCATACTCAGAAAATAGGCATGAGAGTCAAATCGTATTCATAGGATTTTCATACAAAATTAATGATTACAAGCAACGTCGTGATTCAAAGATGGAGGATATGAACAACGGGGATATGGAGAATTAATTTTAGGTATAGGCAAAAAAAGGGGGAGTTAAAGCTCCCCCTTTTCTATTAGAGTAACACTAGTTTCAATTTCATTAAATCATCAACAACTTCATTCTGAATTATATTTTTATCGACCTCAATAAACTTTAGAAGTTCAACTAATTCTATTTTTAGGTTATTGGCTTTAATAGCTCTATCGAATAGCACCTTCAAATCGTGCCACCTCCCAAGTTTTTGCTGAAGATTATTTAAGGACGTAACGAATGATTGGCTATATTTTAATTTAATCTTTTCTTTTTTAATAATTGACAGGGTATAGATTAGCTCCTTTAGCATTATCCGAATTCGATGCAAATTATTTTCATCAAGATTTTCATCAATCCGTCGGCTCATCAGCAAGAACTGTTCTTCAATTTTTGTCCTTAAATAATTTTCAATCATGCTATCACTTAATTCTTCAATAGTATTATCCAGCCTTTGATTGAGTAAAACAATTTCAAAAGGATTAATCTTTACTTTCTCTTTTTCATACCTTTTTTTGATCTCTTTTTCTTCATTGATTAAAGAGGATACAAACGTATCAACCACCTCTTCTATTTGATCCCTATATATTCTTATAAGATCAATTTGAACATGAATATCTCGAAGATATCCTGAGTATAAGAATAAGGAATCGATTCTCTTTTGAAGTTTTGTTTTTTTTGTTGCGCTGTCAGAATAATCAAGAATTTTGAAAAGCGTACGCAATCTTTTAATGCTCAAGCGTAACTTATGAACAGATTCAATACTACAACCGTCTCCTACGTTTAATAGATTACTAATAAGAGATTGAAAACATTTATCGCTATAATTAAGCAATTGTACTTGCATGCCAGAAAGTTAGTAAAAATAGGTTAATTACCAGATCATTCTAGTTTGGCATTGTGTAATTATAGATAACTTTTTCGATTACGGTAAACAACCTCTCTCAAATAGTATCTACTTTCAGATGAGTTGTACAATAAAAAAGGAGTGCTGTATAAACTCAGCACTCCTTTTATCCCAACAAACTATCTGACCCTTTTCTTACTGTTTACTGATAGTAGATATACTTGCTATACTATCACTTGTTAAAAGTTCCCGAATATTTAGAATCATAATGAATTTATCCTCTGAATTTATCACTCCAGAAAGAAACTCACTTTTATATTTACCACCAATATCAGGAGTAGGAAGTATCTTTTCCTTTTCAATATCAATCACTTCTGATACAGCATCAACCAGATTCCCTATAAGAATATTTTGATCATTTACCTCCACTTCGAGGATGATAATACAGGAACTTGACGAAGTGGGAGTTGGTTCTATACCAAACTGAATCCGAGTATCTATAACGGGTATGGCCTGTTCCCTAAGGTTTATGATTCCTAGCATAAATTCAGGCATTTGAGGAACCTTAGTAATTGATGTTAACTCAATTATGCTATGAATATGCTTGGCGTTTATGGCGAAATACTCTTCCCCAACCCTAAAGGATAGGTACGATTTTAGTTCAACTGAAGTATCTATCATGGTTTTTAGTATTAGAAATGAGTGTAATTTTCATCATTGTGATCATCATTTGACGTCATTTTTAAGGAAATGCCTTTATTAATCGCCCCTTTATTTTTCGACGAACTGTAGGCTTTATAGGAATTGCTTTCTTTCTTTAATTTTTGGTGAGAGAACTTAGAATTATCGACACCTAATTTAAAGTAAGATACAATATCCCTGAGCTGCTCTGCTTGCGAGGTGAGCTCCTCAGCATTGCTTGCCATTTCCTCCGAAGCAGAAGCATTCTGCTGTGTAATGGTATTAAGCTGCTGAATTGCATTATTGATCTGGATACTTCCATTATTCTGCTCAAGTGAAGCAGCCGCAATTTCCTGTACTAATTTTGCTGTTTTATCAATTTCAGGGATAATGGTCATCATAAGCCTTCCCGCATCCTCGGTAACCTGAACACTAGATTTCGCCAAATCGACGATCTCCGTTGCAGCTATTTTACTCCTCTCGGCAAGTTTTCTCACCTCTGCAGCAACAACGGCAAAACCACGACCATGCTCACCTGCACGAGCCGCTTCAACAGCTGCATTAAGGGCAAGAATATTTGTTTGAAAAGCGATATCATTGATTACGCCAATCTTATCGGAAATATTTCTTATGGAAGTAAGACTATTCTGAGCCGCAGTTGCAACGTTTTTGATACCCTCAGAGGAGAATGTTGCTATCTTCTCGGTTTGCTGAGCATTATCTGAATTCTGCTGAATATTCGAAGTCATTTGCTCCATGGTAGATGATACCTCTTCAACTGAAGAAGCTTGCTCATTTGCACCTTGAGATAATTCTTGCGCTGTTGAACTTGTTTGTTCACTAGCAGAAGCAATATTATTTGCTCCAGCAACCATCGATTCAACAATTTCTTTCAGTTTATCGACCATTCTCTGGAGTGCTCGTGATAGGTCGCCAACCTCATCCTTTCTGATGAGGTAAGAGCTTTCAATATTTACTGATACATCCCCATCGGCGATGGTTGTAGCGATGGTAACCCCTTTATTTATTCCAACTTTTATGGATCTGTTTATTATAGTAGCGAATATGATTCCAAGAACAATGGCGATAAACCCTATCGTTAACATAATAGTTATTGAGTTATTGATCTCAGCTACCATTTGCTCTGACATAGAGGCAACACCTGCATTAATCTCTTTATTCAGAGCATCCCCTGCAGATTTAAACTGTAAATACTCTTCGTTTTGTCGTTGTACCTGATTATGCACCTTAATAAAAGAATTCTTATACTCTTCTATAATCAAACCAATCTCCCCAGTAAGGGATGATTGGCATTCATCAACTGCGCTTTCCCAAACTTTATAATCTTCTTCCTTACTAGTTCTTAAATATTTTTGTCCTGCTGAACCAGCAATTACTAATTTAGCAACAATCGATTGGTTTATTTTTGATGATCCTAAAGCGATTAACATTCTTTTTCCGGCATCATCATATTTGATTAGCTCTGCCTGCTTAATTTTAGTCACTTCAATGTACTGACTAGCTGCATCTCTATAGTTTTTGGATTCAGCGTTAATTCTTGCAAGCTGATCCTGATTAACCTTAGTTGTAAAAGTTGGGGCAAGTTTATCGCTGCAGGATTGCAGGTTATCCATAACGGCAAAAAGTTTATCGCCATACTGCATCTCCTCGTATTGAACAAAAAGCCTTGAATTTAACCTAGCATTCATAAGGTTTGATTCAATGGTCGTGAGCATACTGGTTTTCCAATATCTTGTCTGAACTTTATTAAAACCCAGCCAACTCGTTACTATTAATACGATAATCAATGCAATTACAGCACCAAAGCCAAGCATTAACCTTTGTCCAATTTTTAAATTATTCAAATTCATAAGTTTTGGTATTTAGTTATTAATAATCTTTCAATTCATTCTGATTAGGACATATCTTTTTCACTACTCTCTTAGAGAAGAATATTTCTCCTTGCATCACTTTTCTTACAGCCTCTTCAATTTCATTAGATATATTGTTACCATCCACACAACCCTTCATACCGACCTCAATTAGCTTAAGTAGATATATTTGTTCAGCATAATAGGTGTTTATAGCAATGACCTTTAGAAAAGGATAATCCCAATGAAACCTCTTGATAGTTTCGAATCCATTTCTCCCTGCTATTGCCAGATTAATAAAAATGATATCCGCTTCAACAACTTTTTTTATGTGGGGCAAATCTTCATCGCAATTAATCATTGAAATAACTTCTGCGGAAAATTCATTTTCAAGTATAGCCTTTAAAGCATCTCTAAAAACAAGATTACTCTCAACTATTATGAATTTTAAATCCTCCATTAAATGGTTCATTTTTAGGAATAGCTATTGAATACAAAACTATTCTGAAACAAATAGAATTATAACACCTTAATGAATAGAAAATAAGAGAGAAAAGGGTGGTTTCTTAACCAATTACAGGGTAGTAAAAAGCCACCCTTTCGGGTGGCTAGAAATGATTCGACTTAAAATGGCTAATAAATTAATAGAGGTAATTGGATATTTACAATTCAACCAAATTTTGTCTAATTGAGTACATTATAAGAGATGCTGTATTTTTGCAACCCGTTTTTGATAGTATGTTTGACCTATGCCATTTTATGGTATCAAAGCTCAAGTGTAGTTCTTTTGCTATCTGCTCGTTTGAATAACCACTACTTATAAGCCTTAAAACCTCGAGTTCTCTGGGAGTTAAATTCACAACAATACTCTTATTAGACATTGTGGTTATAACTTTCCTTAAAAGTTCACTCGAAAACCAGTTGCCACCCGATGCAACTTCGACAATAGCATTTTCCAGCTCTTTAATATCGGCATTCTTAAGAATAAATCCTTTGACCCCAACTTCAATCATTTTATGGTAATATTTCGCATCTCCAAACATCGATAAAACAAGTATTTGAAGGTTAGGATACTTCTCTATCGCTTTTTGAGTTGCCTCCACCCCATCCATTATGGGCATTGCAATGTCCATAAGAACCAAATCGGGTTTAGTCTTCTCGATGATTTCCAGAAATTCTTTCCCGTTTTTTGCCTCTGCCACGACGTCGGCAATTTTTTCGGCTTCTAAGAGTCTTTTCAAGCCTTCTCTGAAAATACTATGGTCATCAACGAGTATTATTTTAATCATAAAAGAATGTTTATTTTTATCAAAGTCCCTTTACCCGGTTGGCTAAGAATCAATAATTTACCATTAATTGACTTCAATCGATTCTGAATATTATATAAGCCCATGCCGAGTCTTTTATCTGCAATCTCATCCAAATCGAAACCAATACCATTATCGTGATATTCAATATCTAAATATTCAGGGGTTTCATTTAAATCAATATTTATAAAATTGGCCTCTGAATGCTTTAAGGAGTTATTTATACACTCGGTTAGTATTCTATAGATTATTGTTTCAGTGGTCTCATCCAAACGATGGGAAAGATTACTTTTGATTTCAATCGGGAGATTTTTATCCACTTTAATTCTATCGATAAAAGATTTTAATGCTTCTGTTACCCCAAAATCCTTAAGAATATGAGGGCTTAGCCCAAAGGCAATTTCTCGCACCGATTGATTTGCAATATTCGCTAAATTTTCAATTTGCAAAAGTGCATCTTTTTGGTCAATATTCGCTCCTGGTTTCAACATCCATTGGGTATACATTTTTATTGATGAAAGGATAGGCCCAAGACCATCGTGAAGTTCTTGAGCGAATCTTGTTCTTTCAATCTCCTCTGTTCCTATAATTGCTTTCAGAATTTTATTATCCATTTCAATTCTATCGGTGATATCAAATATATAAGCAATGATATAATAGATTGATTTATCGGGATTACGAAAACATGAAACAGAAATATGGACATACGCCAAACTACCATCCTTCTTAACGTATCTTTTATCTTTCTCGTATCCTTCGGTTTCCCCCAATAGCATTTGATTGAATTTAGGAATTTCCGCTTCAAGATCATCAGCATAAGTAATATCGATCCATGATCTTCCTTGAACCTCCTCTTCAGAATAACCAATAATATCACAAAATTTTTGGTTTACCCTAATAAATATATTATCGGTAGAAGCTATAACTATTCCTAAATTACTATTATTGAATTGAAATCTAAATAGAAACTCATTCTCAATTAGTAACTTTTCAATCTTCTTGCGTTCCGAGATATCTCGAATCACACTTAAAACAATTTGTCTATTCTCAATAATGGTTTCTTTAAAGCTAATTTCCACCCAAAAAACTTTTCCATACTTATCCTTCGCTTGCCATTCATATAAAGTTGAAGCATCCGAATTTATTGTATCATAGTATTTCTTTATTAATTCATCATAGGTAAACGGGTGATCATTTGAGGCAAAATCTCTTTGGTCAATATTCTTAAACTCTTCAAGAGTATACTTATACAATTCGGTTGCCTTTTTATTAGCATCCACAAAAGTGCCAGATTCTACGTCCTGAATAAAAATAGCATCATTCACCGAATTGAATATTTCTCGATATTTTGATTCAGACTGTTGCAAGGCAAGTTCTGTTTTTTTTCGTTTGGTAATATCCTGAAAAAAGGCATAAATGAAATCTTGATCCCGTAAATGAATTAAACTACCCGATATTAAGCATGTTTTAACTTCCTCCGTATTGGTTTTAACCTCCACTTCGAGATAGTTTACCTCTCCATGCAGGGAGAATATGGTATAGTAATTATTCCAATCATCGCTATTGACCCATAATCCAAGGTCATTAGTTGTTTTTCCTAGGATTGAATTTTTATCATATCCAAACATCATTTCAAATGCATGATTGACATCAAAAATAGTTCTGTCAAATAAGCGGATATAGGTAATGGGTATTGGAGCATTATAGAATAGTTTCGAAAACTTTTCTCCTGATAATTTAAGTTCCTTCTCAGATTGCCTCCTTTTTCTTAGCTCAAGCATCAGCTGCTGATTCGATAGCCGAATAGCTATAGATGCTCGTTTATTCTTGTACAACAATGTCGAAAGAAACAACGTTAGCAATGCACCAATTATTAAAACAATATTTGATTCAATAAATGGGCTTACAATATTTAAAATTTGAATTATCACAAGAATATTAATTAACGGAATCATAAGAATTAAACTCTTTGGCGATGAATAGCGTATTGCTCGATAAAAGAGATAATTTTTATTTACCCAACCATAGTTCTAGAAATGGTTTATTTTTTTGATTTCATCGCGCAAAAACAAACCAAACCAGAGGCGAAAATTATAGAAAAGATTGATGTGTAGGGCTGAAATAGAAATGATTTACCTCATCATTTAATATGTTTTAAAAAACTTAAATAATGTACTGAATCAATCAGAATTTGATGTCGTTAATTTATGATTAACATTAATCTAGGTGATGAAATGATATTATCCGAGATTAGTCAGATACACCATTAAATATCAAATAATCCACTTCTATTGACTCAGCGAGGAAATCCCGAATTATCAAAATCTTTCATTTTGCTATAGTGAAATGTTTAGATTTTGTTAGTCAATTCGGCACTATAATGCTCTTTAATGACGAATTTGGGATTATTGTTTCACGCTAAACAGAAAAAACTATATTTCTTTACTGAAGTGGTAAACCCGATGAACTGAATAAGTTATGCCGATATATCACTTCGCTCCTACCAGAAAAAACAAATGCCGAAATAAATTCGGGATTGTGTGTTGAGTTTGAATTCTTAAGCTTTATTAGGCTTCACCGGTCATTCCACCAAAATTAACTGGAAACGTTGGAGTACCACCCTCGGTAAGCTTTATGGTACCATGAGTTGATTCATATTTTGATATATTATCCTGTAAAGCTAAAAGTAATCGCTTTGCATGATCCGGTGTAAGAATTATTCTTGATTTAACCTGAGCCTTTGGCATGCCCGGCATAATTCGAACAAAATCAACAATAAATTCTGATGAAGAGTGAGTAATTACGGCAAGGTTTGAATATGTTCCTTGTGCAACTTCGTCGTTGATCTCAATATTGATTGGATTGTTTTTATCGTTCATAGTTAAGAAGTTTAAATTTTAGTAAAGGTATAAACTCTACTTTGATAAAAAAAGAAAGGCTGCAAAAGAGCAGCCTTTCTTGAGTATATTAAACTTAGATTAGTCCTCATCCTCTTCAACACCTACTTCAACAGCATGGTGAGCAGTCATATCTTGCTCCTCTTTCGAGAAAACAACCATATTATCAAACTCACGCAAACCAGTACCTGCAGGAATTAAGTGACCGCAAATAACGTTTTCTTTTAGA
>JAYTVX010000005.1:0-4179 GCA_043743775.1 Bacteroidales bacterium
GTGATAAAGCCATTGTGGTATTAACACGGCCTAAAGGTTACATAAAAACACCCATTACAAACACGTGGATTATTAAATGGTACTACAGAAAATACCCTAAGCTGGTGGAGGCAATTTTATCGAGACCTGATAAGTATAACCAATCAATTACTAGGCTTGAGGAGTTAGAACGTGAGGGTAAAGTTTTTGTAATTCGTCCCGAGAATGAAATAGCCGTAGGTCGGCTTGAAAACAACCCCCAAAAGACGGAGATAGTCTACAACGAAGGAATTAAGGTGGCGGAGAGCTGCCTACCTGCTTTAAAGGAATGGCTTAGTATTTAGTTTTATGACACTGAACGGTCGGTGGTATGCGAAATTGTGGATTTCGTGACAACGAAACTATCACCTATTACAAAACTTTCTAGTGTGCGCTGTGCTTGCCTTGCCATATAAACCCCTATTGAACTGGATTGCAAATCCGAGTTGACGGGATTTCTATATAAAGTAAACGAGGTCATTTCGACCTCGTTTTTTATTGCAATGATTATACTAATTTATTTCTCCGAATTTTCAAGCATAACCTTAACCACATCGTAGCTTATTGCCCCAAAAATATCCTCGATATTATCGGTATAGGTTGAGTTATGGCTCATAATAGCATCTTTAATAAAGAATGCTTTATAATCGTGATTATCAGCTCCGATAGATGTAGCTAAAACGCAACCAACAGCGCTCAATCCACAAAGAAAGACCGTATTGCAACCTTTATCTTTGAGCACTTTATCAAGATCTGTTTTATTGAAACCATCGCCATAATGTTTGATTATTTTGGCATCATCAGGCTTAATTTGAACTGTTGTTGGGAATTCAAAGGCTTCGGAATCAGTTTTGGGTCCCTCAATTAAATCCTGATGGTAGATTCGGATAATGGGATACCCATTTTTTCTGAATAGATCGATCATTGCGTTGATCATATACATTCCCACTTCCTTTTCACGATCAGGGACCATGGTGAGAAAAGCATTTTGAATGTCGATAACTAGTAAGGCTGGTTTCATTCGCTTTGATTTTTGAGCATTATTGTCCTGTGAGTAGCAACTTCCGATGCTAACCAAAGAAATTAGGATAATTGTTGATAAGAATTTTTTCATAACCTTTTATGTTAAGTTAGTAAAAGTGATTTTTAAAGATAAAAAAATCAATGTGAAGGCCTAATTTTAAACCTTCACATTTTAAATAAAGAAAGAAAAAAACTAATAAAGAACTATTCGTACTTCAACGTCTGTGCTGGATTCATATTTGATGTTCTAATAGCTCTAATTCCTGTAATAATAAGAGCAACAAAAAGAGTGATTAACCCTGAAAGAATATATAGTTGCCATTTTGTACCAATATGGCTCGAGTAGTTATTTAGCCAGCGCGTAGTTACTAAATAGGTTATTGGCCACGATATAAGGTTTGATATGGTTAATAGAATAATAAACTCATTCGACATCAATTTAATAATACTTCCAGTTGAAGCGCCCATAACCCGACGAATACCGATCTCTTTGGTTCGTTGCTCTGCAAGGAATGAAGTAAGTCCAATCAGACCCATACTGGCAATGATAATAGCTAAAATGCTAAGCATTACCGTGAATTTACCGAATTTTTCCTCATCGTTGTACTGGCTGCTTATTTGCTGTTCAAGAATATGATACTCGAAAGGACGCGTGGGAACGAATTGTTTCCATTTGCTTTCAATGAATTTGATCGCATCATTGTAATTGTTTGAATTTATTCTAACCGCAATGACCTGAGTGAAGAATTGAGGTCTACGGAACATATCAATAATAAAAGAATTCAAAGGGGTACGTAATGACATCGGGTAAAAGTCTTTAACCACTCCGATCACCCTTTCATCTCCATCCAACGATTTAACTTTTCGGCCAATTGCATTCTCGTTTGTCCATCCCATTTTCTTTACCATCGTTTCGTTGATTACAACAGCATTAACGGTATCGCTGGGAAAATCCCTTGAGAAAGCTCGTCCAGAGATAACCTGAAAATCGAACGTTTGAAGGAAATCCCAGTAAACTAAGAATGCGGGTACGTAATAATTTTCACCGGCGTTAAGCCCTTCAATTTGATATGCCCGGGTGTTATGGTTTACACCAAGCACATCTTCCATACCGGTAACAGAGACAATATTTTTGTTGTTAATCAATTCCTGCCTAAATGCATCAAAATTTCTCAGTTGACCTGGATTGTCAAAAGTGATTATCTGATCCTTTTTGAAACCGATTTTGACACTCCGCATATAGTTTAGCTGGGCAAAAACAACAAATGCCGCTATAATTAAGCCAATTGAGATTGTAAACTGGAATATTACTAAAGCCCTTCGAGCGATTACACTTTTTGAGCCATTCTTGAGCGCCCCTTTTAGCACTTTTAGGGGTTGGAAGGAAGAAAGGATTATTGCTGGGTATAAACCGGCAAATAGTCCTACAACTATTGAAAGGAGTACCGTAAAAACTAGTAATTTTGGTTGTAATAGGAATGATGTGAGTATATGTTTTCCAGTGAAACTGTTTAAACTTGGAAGGAAGATCTCGACAATAATTAAGGCAATAACCATGGCAAGAACGCTTTGAATAACGGCTTCGCCAAGGAACTGCATTGCTAATCCCCTTCGATCACTACCGAATACTTTTTTAACGCCAATTTCTTTTGCTCTGCCCGCAGAGCTGGCAGTAACTAGGTTCATAAAGTTTATACATGCAAGTATAAGTACAATGCCAGCAATTATTGAGAGGATATAAACATACATTTTATCGCTATTCGGGTGCATTTCATACATATGATGCGATTTCAAATGGATATCGGTTAGACCTTGTAGATAGTGTCTGACATCCTGATTCTGAATTCCTGTATAGTATGTTTTATAAAATTCAGGAAATTTTTGGTCAAGTGCTTCGGGTTTTATTCCCGGTTTAAGTAGAACATAAGTCCAGCACGGATTCCAAATCCATCCAGGATTAAATCGCCTTTGACCTCCACCAAGTCGCATGAATGTTGATAGCGATGCCATCATATCAATTTTAAGATGGGATTGTGCGGGGATATCCTTTATAACTCCTGTTACCTCAAAATTGGCAAACTCCTCTAATCGCAATACTTTCCCAATAGCCGATTCATTGCCAAAATATTTTTTTGCAGTAGATTCGGTTAGTACTATAGCTCCTGGTCTTTCAAGAGCTGTCTTTGGATCTCCTTGAATAAAAGGGAGAGTAAATACATCAAAGACACATGAATCAACAAGCATGAAATTTTTTTCATAAAACTTTAGGACTTCATTTTTGCTGTTTGTATAATCAAAATACCACTGTGGTCTTAGCTGGTTGAAAAATCGAACCGTTTTCTCAACCATACCAGGGTAGGCCGTTTCAAGAGTTGGAGCAAGAGGAAAAGGACAAGTTGCAGCGTCCTCGTTGGCATCGTTAGCATTGTAAAAGCGATTAACCCGGTAGATTCTATCCGCCTTTTCGTTGAACTTGTCATAGCTCAGCTCATCAGAAATGTAAAGGATAATAAACATAAAACTCGCTAAACCAATTGCAAGTCCGCTGATGTTAATCAAGGAATAGTTCCAGTACTTTACAATATTCCTTATAGCGATGGTTAAGATATGTTTAATCATAATTTTTTTATATTAAATTATTGATTCCTTTCGATATATCCCATAATGAATAGCCACTATCAAATATTATGAATATTTAAATAATTAATTGATATTAAGCATAATACGTTTTTTTGTAGAGAAAAGAATATGTACGGATATGCTCAGTGGATGTACGTTATCGAACAATTGAATGTAATTAAACTCTTATTGTAAGAATATCGGTACAGCAAGTGGTGTAGGAGGGTGATAGTTTTTCCTGGCGGAGTTTCCATTTTCGACCAACTCCTTGTGCCGCCAGCTTAACAACATCGCGACCATAACGACTATTTAGCAGGTCAATTGCATGCATAGTATTCGAGTGCTTATCTCTATCAATATTATCGAACAGAGAGGTCTGAACACCATCCTCCGAGGATATCCCACTTACAATTACCCCTGCTTTCTTAAATCGATAACCTGTTTTGTAGATGCTACGAAGCGCAATAATTGCATAGTGCACGATTTCAATACTGCTATTGGTGGCTGTAGGTAATGTAA
>JAYTVX010000006.1:0-2067 GCA_043743775.1 Bacteroidales bacterium
AGTATCAATAAAAAACTTCATAGTATAATTGATTTATGGTTATCATTTTGAACGCGGCAAAGTTAACCCATTTTTTAAAACAAGATAATTTTGATTTTCATAGATTATCAACATGAAGTTTTAATTTTACTGCTATACAATTTGCTTTTCAAGTCAAAATTGTTTTAACTTTCGACGTTTTTTTGGCAAAAACAATATACTATTAATCCTCTTATGAAAAATATCAACACAGTAATCATTGGTTCAGGATGTTATATCCCAGAAATAATTATACCAAATCAAAATTTCGTAAAGCATATTTTTTACGAGAAAGATGAATCGAAGATAGACGGAGATGGTCACGAAGTCGTTGCGAAATTCAAGGACATTACAGGAATCAGGGAGCGCCGATGGGTGAATGACAATCAAAACGCATCAGATATTGCCGCCATTGCTGCAGAAAGAGCGATTGTAGATGCTGGAATTGACCGTGAAACCATTGATCAGATTATTTTCGCAGAAAATTTCGGGGATGTTCGTAAGGATTTTATTCAAACCGATCAACTTCCAAGTCTTGCTTCAAGGGTAAAGAATAAGTTGGGTATCAAAAATCCAAGTTGTATCCCCTACGACATAATTTTTGGTTGCCCAGGGTGGATACAAGGGATGATTCAGGCAGATAGCTATATCCGATCGGGTATGGCAAAGCGCTGCCTAGTAATTGGTGCTGAAACCCTTTCGCGTGTTGTTGATAAATTCGATAGGGATATTATGATTTTCTCGGATGGTGCAGGCGCAACAATACTTGAAGGTGTTGAGTCGGATGAAAAATTTGGTATACTCTCAACCGCAATGGCTTCGCATACTCAGGAGGAGGTTTCCTACCTTTATCTAGGAAAATCGAATGCTCCTGAGAGCGATCCAAAAGTTCGCTTCATGAAGATGAATGGTCGAAAAATTTACGAGTATTCGCTAATGCAGGTTCCTGCAGCAATGAAGGCAGCTCTTGATAAATCGGGAATTCCAATTGAAGGGTTAAATAAGATTCTAATTCACCAAGCAAACGAGAAGATGGACGAAGCGATTATCCAACGCTTCTATAAACTCTACAAAATCCGTGAAGTACCTGATAAGATTATGCCGATGAGCATTCATGAACTTGGAAATAGTTCAGTTGCTACGATTCCTACTCTTTACGATATGATTAAGAAAGGATTATTACCAGATCACAAAATAAATAAAGGGGATATATTAATCTTCGCCTCGGTTGGTGCTGGAATGAATATTAACGCCTTTGTGTATAGGGCTTAAGAAGAACTTCGAGTGTCTTGAATACCTAGAGTGCCTAGAGTTAAAAACCCTGCTTATCTTTTTATATGATAAGCAGGGTTTTATGTTTCCAATTACATATTTATTTCTTAATCGACCAGCCTGTTTTTAGACCAACCACAAAGTAAACAAGACCAACACTACCAAACGCAAAGATAGTATCACCGAATACTCTTAACCACCTTAAAGTTTGCATTGATGGGCTTTGCATAAACTCCATTGAACGAGCATACCAAATACCATGATCTACAGATGCAATAGTTTGCTTAATCCCAACTGGTAATATACTTAGCACTACCATTAGAATTAAACCAATCTGAAAGCACCAAAATGAGAATCGAAGAACTTTTTCGTTCCATTCATCCTTAATGGTCATTCCACGAAGAGAGAATAGCATCAAACCAATACCCAACATACCATAAACACCAAATAGCGCAGTATGACCATGTACAGCAGTTGTATTCAAACCTTGCATGTAGTATAAAGCAAGCGGAGGATTAATAAGGAAACCAAACACTCCCGCACCAACCAAATTCCAAAATGCAACTGCAATGAAACTGTAAATTGCCCATTTATACTTAATCATCCATGGAGTTGCTTTGGTTAACTTGTAGTTGTGCCATGCTTCAAACCCCATAAGTACGAGAGGGACAACCTCCAATGCGCTAAACGAAGCACCTAAAGCTATTATTGACATCGGCACGCCTGCAAAGTAAAGGTGATGGAATGTTCCAATGATACCACCTAGCAGGTAGATAA
>JAYTVX010000007.1:0-3973 GCA_043743775.1 Bacteroidales bacterium
GCACTGCTCCTTAAAGCTGCGAATTACTTAACAATTAGCGGAACACCCATTGAGAATTCCCTTTCAGACCTATGGGCTCAGCTGAATTTTTTAAATCGTGGAATGCTTGGCAGCATTAAATCGTTCGACGATGAGTTTATCCAACCCATAGAGAAGAACAATGATACCCAAAAGGGGGAGCTCCTCCGAAGTTTAATCGAACCCTTTATCCTCCGACGCACAAAGGAGCAGGTTGCAAAGGACCTCCCCGATTTAACCGAACAGGTTATATACTGTGAGATGTCGGATGCACAACGCAAATGCTACGAATCGGAAAAATCATCAATTCGGAATAGCATTATGGAGAATATTGCGACTCAGGGGTACGATCGATCTGCTATTGCAATTTTCCGCGGATTAACTAGGCTTCGCCAACTTGCCAACCACCCCAATATGGTTGATGAGTATACAGGCTCTGATTCTGGAAAATTTGAAGAGATAACCCGTAGCATCGATAGCATTGTTGCCGAGGGTCATAAGATACTTATTTTCTCATCTTTTGTAAAGCATCTAAAAATTGTTGCCAAACATCTTGATAGTTCTGAACTACCCTACGAGATGCTTACAGGTTGTACAACCAATCGTAAAGAAGTAGTTGATCATTTCCAGAACGACCCTACGGTAAAAATTTTCCTTATCTCTATTAAGGCGGGTGGTGTTGGTCTGAACCTAACTGCTGCTGATTATATCTTCATTCTTGACCCTTGGTGGAATCCTGCTGTTGAAAATCAGGCAGTATCAAGGGCTCACCGAATTGGTCAGGATAAGAATATATTCGTCTACCGATTTATCACCCTCGATACCGTTGAGGAGAAGATACTTCGTCTACAAGAAAGAAAGGAGCTGCTCGCACAAGCATTTGTTGACTCAGCTAATCCATTAAAGATTTTGGGTGAAGGTAGAATTCTTGAGGTACTGGAATAGGATCGAATTAATTCAAATTTATTATTAATACCTTTTCGACTAACAAAATCAATACATTTTGATAAGTTGAGTAATCTCGCTTAGTCAATAGAAACGAATTGCGTAATAGTTAAAGGTGTTTCATACTAATCTCGGGAAAAAAAATCCCAATTCCTTTCAATTTTTAAGCCTATTTTCGAAGGATAACACCCATAATTCCAGATCATCTTTCGTTGATTTCGTATGATAGAATCGTTATATTTGTATATTATTTATATCTTCGATAAATATCCATAGGAAATATGAATAGTATTATTTTCTCTCTTTAAAGGAACAAATATTCAGCAGACACAAATCAATTATAAGTCAATTAACAAATTGCCAAATAATTAAAATTCTGTTACAATGAAAAAGTTTCTTACACTCACAGTTTTCACCTTTCTCCTATTTTCAATTGTCTCCTCTCAAACAATTACCAACGTTGTAGCTAAACAGGAAGGCAATACCGCTGTTATTACCTATAGTTTAAAATGCGATGAAGATGCTGATATAAGCCTGTATTTCAGCGATAATGGCGGTATATCCTTTAAAGGGCCCCTTAATAAAGTAACAGGTGATATAGGGAGCAGTATTAGCTCTGGTAATAAAACGATTATATGGAACACCTTACAAGAACAAGAAATGCTTGCTGGGGACAAGATAATTTTCAGAGTAAAAGGTATTACAAGCGATGGCTCTTTCACCGATAACCGTGATGGGAAAAAATACAAAACCGTTAGAATAGGAAACCTGACTATTATGGCTGAAAATATTTCTTACAAACCAGCTAGTGGAACATATTGGGCTTACGGTGATGATCAAGACAATGCTGCAAAATATGGCTACCTATACGACTGGGAGACCTCTAAGAATGTATGTCCATCTGGTTGGCATCTGACTACAGACGATGAATGGTCGGCAATAACAAGCCAGATTGGTGGTGATAAGTTAGCTGGTAGCAAACTAAAAGAAAAAGGGAATTCTCACTGGAAGAGTTACAACAAGGATGCTACAGACGAACTTGGATTTACAGCACTACCTGGTGGTTTCCGTTTTAGAGCATTTTATAGCATTGAACAATACGGGTATTGGTGGAGCGCATCGGAGAAAAATCCTAGTTCCGCTTGGTGTCGTTATATTGTAAATAGTTTTCCTAATTGTTATAGAATTGCTAACGGTAAAACAAATGGCTATTCAGTGCGCTGTGTTAAGGATTAAGCAATTGATTTTTAAAACTGTTTTGAGCAGTCGATTATTAAATGAATTAATTTTTGAATTCTGATTTCAACCTATTTTTTAGAATTGTTCTTAGAAGTATAAGACACAACTAAAATTTAAACGTATGAAAACAATTGTTTCAACAGCAACTATAATTCTAGGTTTTATAGTAAATTCAACAACCTTTGCTCAGGGTGAATTCTTTGGCGACAGTCAACCAACGTTATTTTTTATAGGGAATAATATAACAATCAAAAAAACGCCACCCTCGGTTTATATTAAGCGGTACGTTGAACAAAATATTGCTGAATGGCAGAAGAAGGGAGAGTTTGAAAAAACCGCTGATTATCAAAAACGGGTGAACGAGCAAAATCGTAATCTAAAAGTTCAACAATTGGCCGATGATGCAGTTATGCAACTAAAAATGGACTATGCAAAAACCATCCATTGGAATAATTGTCAAATAAGCCAATACGATGCAGATAATGAAACCTATTTGATTAAATCGCCTGAGCTGGGAGACTTCGCAATTCAGGTTTCTGTTACCGACGCACCATCGTTTAAGCAAAGTTGGGGCGATATGCAGTGTATTAATACCGACTTCTTTATAAATGATAACAACCTTGTATTGGCAAAAGTATCTTTTAAAAATCCTACCAATGGCAAATCATATACCTACGATAGTAAGCAATCAACAACTTATGCAGCAAACAATATTACATACAACTTTAAACCCATTGAATACGATGTATCACAAGATAATATCGTTCAAAACAATACTAAGATCGAAAATAAGACGACCACGGTGGGTGTAGCAGATGTAGATGTTAACATTCCAGTAAATACCCAATCAAACGATAAAACCTTTGTGGTAATCATCGCCAACGAGAATTATTCCCGAGAAGTAAAAGTGCAATATGCTGCCAACGATGGTAAGGTATTTAAAGATTACTGTGAAAAAACGTTAGGTATTCCTTCCAAGAACATTCACTTTAGTCAGGATGCCACTTTTGGCACGATGAAATCGGAGATTAAATGGATTTCCGATGTAACCGCTGCCTATAGCGGTCAAGCAAAAATAATATTCTACTACGCTGGCCACGGAATGCCCAACGAAGCAGATAAATCAGCCTACCTTTTACCCACCGACGGTTTTTCGACAGACTTTGAAACAGCAATAAAATTAGATGATTTATACAATAGATTGTCGGCAAACCCCTCATTAAGCGTCACCGTATTCCTTGATGCTTGTTTCAGCGGTTCACTCCGTGACGATGGGATGTTGGCAAATGCTCGTGGGGTGAAAATAAAGCCCAAAGTCAATTTAATTTCTAACAATTTGATAATATGCAGCGCAGCCACTGGCGATGAAACAGCTTACCCATATAAGGAAAAACAGCACGGATTGTTTACCTATTTCTTATTGAAGAAATTGCAAGAAACAAAGGGAGATGTTAACCTTCAAGATCTATCGAGCTTTATTATCGAAAATGTTAAGCAGCAATCCATAGTGGTAAATCAAAAATCACAAACACCTCAGGTAAATACTTCTGCTGAGATGCAAAATATGTGGCAAAATTTAAAGATGAAATAAAAATATACCTGTCAGGTTTTATAAACCTGACAGGTATTGTAATTTTTTTTCTCTAATTAACCTTTCTTCAAAAAATCAGTTACATTCCTTTCAATCCTTTTAATCACATCAGCTCCTTCGGCTTTGATAAACTTATCACCAGTAATTTTCTCAAATAGTTCAATATATCTTTCGGTGATA
>JAYTVX010000008.1:0-3390 GCA_043743775.1 Bacteroidales bacterium
CTTCTCGTTATCCGATTGGCTGAGATCAAAGAGGTTTGAAATACCATCTTCCATTTGGGTGAATAGCTCGGCAAGGGCTAAAACTTCTTTTTTACCCATTATAAACTGTAATCTTTCGATAAGCCTTTCTTTTTCCATTTTTTAAAGAAAATTATAACCACAAAGAGCACGAAGTACTTCACGATGTTCACAAAGTATTAAATATGTTTATATTAACTTTGTGTTTCTTTGAGTGCTTAGTGGTGAAAAAAATAACACGAAGTTACACAGAGTAATTCACGGAGAATCACGAAGAAAATATAAGAAAATAATATTGTATTAAATAAAAACGATGAACGAAAGCAACGATATTTTACAGCAGCTTTTTAAAAAATACCCTTTTAACCCCAATAATCTTGCAGAAATTATCTGCAATACTAAGCATTGTACAATTCTTTTGAAGAACGGGAATATCGGGGTATGCTCTACGTTAGGAGTTACCTTGATAGATGATTTGAATATCCTCCTAAATCCAGATTTTAATCGAATCGACCATCGCATAATCGTTAACGCTTGGGTGAATGCTTGCGGGAACTACACCCTTCAACCTAAAGGCGAAGGTGATATCTTCAATGCTGTAGATTTCTCGAAATATCAGAGTATTGTAATGGTTGGTTACTTTGGCTCGCTGGCAGATAAATTCAAAGGTAAAGGGATTGAACTAACCATCTTCGATCTCGATCCAGCCGATAAACCGGTTGCGCCAATTGAAACTCAAAGGTTTCATCTCTCAAAAGCAGATGCTGTAATTCTAACTGCAACTAGCATATCGAATCGAACTTTTTATGATCTGTTGGAGAATTCAAATAATAATGCCGATATTTTTATTCTAGGACCATCCACCCCATTGGATGAGCTCTTACTCTCGCATTCAAAGGTAAAAGCGCTATTTGGCACTAGGTTTAACCCAAATGATAAAAATGTTCTTGATATCATTCGTTCAAACGGGGGAACAAAAAAATTTCTGCCATTCATAAAGAAAGTTTATTTTTACAGATGAAATAGGCAATTGGGAAACAGGCAATAGGCAAAACCCTTAACTGTCAACGATCAACTAACAACTATCAACTATCAACGAACTAATATGCCAACCTTCGACCAGATAAAATCCATTATGCAGGGGTACACCGTTGGTGTTGCTGGTGCTGGTGGATTGGGCAGTAATGTGGCCATGGCGCTTACGCGTGTTGGAATTGGTAAATTGATTATTGCCGATTTCGATGTGGTTTCTGAGAGTAATCTGAATCGTCAGTTCTATTTTCACGACCAGCTGAATCGAAAAAAGGTTGAGGTGCTTAAGGAGAATCTACTCCGAATTAACCCGAAAGTTGAGATTGAAATTCACGATTTGATGCTCAATAGCGATAATCTACTGTCAACATTCTTGAGCGTTGATATTATGGTTGAGGCCTTCGATAGGGCTGAGTTGAAGGAGATGATTATTGAGACTTTTCAAACCTCAAACCCCGACATCCCTTTGGTGATAGGGAATGGAATGGCAGGTTGGGGAAAATCAAACGAAATAAGCGTGCAGAGGTATGGGAATTTATATATTTGTGGCGATAATGAGGCCGAAATTGGACCCGATTTGCCACCGATGGCACCAAGGGTACTGATTTGTGCCGCAATGCAGGCCAATACTGTTATGAGTCTTCTGCTTGAAAAACATTTTGTGGGTGAAGCGCCCGTTTAAAAGTTTAACCTAAAAATTGATGAACATAATACTAAATCATCGTCCCGAGATTCTTGATACCACTCAGAGTTCAATAACCATAACTGAACTGCTGAAGATTAAAACATTTACCTACAAGATGTTGATTATTAAGATAAATGAAAATTTGATTATGAAGGATGATTATTCAACAGCAACCATTAAGGATGGTGATAATGTTCAGGTAATCCACTTAATAACTGGTGGATAACTTTTCAATGGTTTATAAGGTTTCCGCTTTAGAGTTATCTTTTTTTGTGTAAATATTTAAGGGATAATAAACTGCAATGAAGGGTCAAGAGATTTGGAAGAAAGTATTACCTTGGGTTAAGAATAAGTTCATTCTTACCACCTTTGTTTTCCTATTATGGCTGATTATTTTCGATAGAAGCAATTGGTTCGATATGATTGGTGAATTACGATCAATCCATAGCCTTGAGAACGAAAAGGGGTACTACCAGAATAAGATCCAGACCGATACTCAGAAACTTAAGGAGCTGAAAACGAACGACGAAAATCTTGAGAAATTTGCTCGAGAGCAATATCTTATGAAAAAAACCGATGAGGATATCTTTATCGTTGAGGAGTAGTACCGTACTCTTATTATTGCTTATTTTTTTGTCTTTTGCCTTTTATCTTATCTGATTTCCGGCTTCTCTCTTCCGACTTTTTTTAATGATATAAATAAACTTTAATGGTAATATAAATCACTAAATTTATATGGTTGAAATTCTTTTCTTTAAGTAATATTGTATGTTCAAAACACACACCTATGAAACTACCCCGTTCCTACTTTAACCTGTTGTCCTTCATTGGAACTACAATAGCAGGAATAAGTTTTTTTATGATCATGTTCTTATTCATTATCTCCTTTTTTTATGAGAAGAGTAACTCCTACTTAGGTCTTTTTATTTATATAATCATTCCTGTCTTCTTTGTTATTGGATTACTAATAATTCCGGTAGGAATGTTGTTAGAGATGAAGAGGAGGAAAAAGAGGGTTCAGGTTTACCTGAAGAACGAATGGCCCGTAATTGATTTAAATGTTTCAAGGTACAGGAATGCCATTATACTCTTCAGCGTTGGGTCATTGCTGTTCCTGCTCCTTTCAGGATTGGGTAGCTATGAGGCTTTTCATTATACAGAATCGGTTGAGTTCTGCGGAACACTTTGTCACGAGGTGATGAAGCCAGAGTACACAGCTTATCAGAATTCACCTCATGCTAGAGTAACCTGCGTTGAGTGCCACGTTGGATCTGGTGTGGGCTGGTATGTTCGTTCAAAGTTATCGGGTCTTCGACAGGTGTATGGGGTTGCAACCAATGATTTTCATCGTCCGGTTGGAACACCTTTACATAATTTGCGTCCTGCCGGGGAGACATGTGAACAGTGCCATTGGCCACAAAAATTTTACTCAAGACAGCTTCGGAATGAGAAACACTTTTTATCCGATAGCATGAATACTGAGTGGAATATCAGCTTGCAGATGAAGATTGGACCATCGAATAGCGCTTATGGACTAGCTGAAGGTATTCATTGGCACATCAATCCAAAGGTCAAGATTGAATATATCTCCAAGGATGATCAACGCGAGGAGATACCATGGGTTAAATACACCAATTTAGAAACTGGAGAGGTTA
>JAYTVX010000009.1:0-2949 GCA_043743775.1 Bacteroidales bacterium
GTACTTAATCATAATTGGAGGACCACACACAATGGCTATCGTATCCTTACTCGATGGGGCAACTTTTTCAAGAATTGATGGAACAAATCCAATTTCACCTTTCCAATCAGGGGTTTGACCACCTGGATCAACAGTAGTAACCAGCTTAACATCGGGGCGTTCTTCCCATTCTTTCAGCTCATCTTTATAAACTAAATCGTCAACAGAACGAGCGCCATAAATTATGGTTATATCCTTATAGTCTTGCCTAAGATCAAGTGTGTTCCAGATAACGCAACGCATTGGAGGAAGTGCAATACCCCCGGCGATGTAAAGAAGATTCTTCCCTTTCCACTCCTCGATTGGGAAAATATTACCGTAAGGTCCACGAAAACCGATAGTATCACCCTCTTCAAGATTTGCCAAAGCTCCAGTAACCCTACCTGCCTTACGGAATGTACATTCGATATAGCCCTTGCGCGTTGGTGCAGAGGCAATACAAAAAGTAGATTCACCCTCACCCATCACTGAGTACTCGCCAAACTGACCGGCCTTGAACTCGAATTTATCCGCATCTTCCTGATTTTTGAATTTCAATCGAAAAGTTTTTACCTCAGGTGCTTCCTCGGTTATCTTTTCGACCTCCATTAAGTAAGGATTATAGATGTTCTGACACATATCTCGAATAATTTGAATGTTTATACTTTTAGGTTTTTAGGTTGAAGGCTGTTAGGAATATTACTAATCGATTTTTCTCTACAGTCTAATAGTCTACAGCCTAATCTCCTTTTACTAAATCTTTTCTAAAGCAATTAGCTGTTCTAAAATATTCATATCAACAGGGCAAGCGCGGGAACAGCGTCCGCAACCGATACAACCCAACGATGCGTTTCTTTCAGGCATGTAGGAGAATTTATGCATAATTCTCTGTCTCCAGCGTTGACTCTGAACCTCCCTCGGATTATGACCCGAGGTATGAATTGTAAACAGTCCGAATCCACAGGAATCCCAACATCTCAGACGCTTTCCAAGTTTACCCTTGGTTTCATCCTGAATATCGAAGCAAGCACAAGCAGGGCATACATAAGCGCATGCACCACAACCGATGCACCGCAATGAATTCTCAACCCAGAATGGATGCTCAAATGCTTTTGCAAGTTTTTTGGTTACCTCTTCGTGAGAGAATTGCTGTTTAACCTGAGCAAGGTTTGATTCCTTTGCTTCTTGTGGTGCATTCTCAAAAAGTTCAGTTGATGCGTTTGCAATCTCTTTCCCCTTTTCTGTGATAATTTCAGCAAGAAAATCACCTGTACTAAGCTTAGTAAGAAGAATATCGCTACCATTTGTTGCTCCGGGGTTTATCCCAACAGATGTGCAAAAGCAGTTCTCGTCGCACTTACTGCAGCTTAAACCGATTACAGCAATTTTCTGAAGCCTTGAATTGAAATATTCATCCTTAGTATCCCACATGAAGATTGATTTCAAAGCATGGAAACCTGCAGCATCGCAAGGGTGAACTCCCCAAATAGCGACGTTTGGAACCTGTGAAAGATCAACCTCAGTAACTTCAGTACCTACCTTTTCGTTTTTGAAACGAATAAGGTTCTCAATCTTAGGGAATACGGTATTTTTAACCGATTGAACCGTTTGAATATGGTCGAAAGTTACCTCACTAAAAGCGGGGTTGTAATGAAATTCTGTTTTACCTTCCTTGCTAATCGGAGCATATATTTTATTGCCATTCGCTTTGAGCTTTTCGTAAAACTTTTCGAGCGATGCCCTTTTGATTAATTTCCTTTCAATTTCCATATCCTATTGAATAAAATTGTCTTTATCGTCAGGTTTAAATGATGACATCACTGAATCCATCTTCATCACAAGACCCGTTGTTGCTCCAAACATCTTTTGTGATTCCTCAGCCATATGCATGGTAAGCAGATGGCATGGAATATCGAGTGGACAGGCTCTACCGCATTCACCACAGCTTACACAACGTCCCGAAAGATGCATTGCCCTAAGCATGTGCCACTCATAGTTCCCATTTGAACTAGCTTGTACTGGGATCCATTGTGGACTGTTGCATTCAACAGCACAGCGAGTACAATAGCAGAGAGGGCAAGCCGAACGACAAGCATAACACTTAAAACAGGTTTCGAGGGTTTTAGTCCAGTAGTCGAATTTCTCCTGAAGAGTCATCGTTTTAAGCTTCTCGATAGCCTCTTTATCTTTTGCCGATATCTCAATTTTTGCCTTTTGAAGAAAACGCTCCATCACAGTAAGGTCAGGAAAATCGAGCAGTTTGCCATCCTCGGAGATACCAAGTACTACAATATTCTCTGGGTTAACTTGCTCTTCGGAGATAAGCATATTGATGGTGCGCATTACAGGAATTGTGGCAACAATACCAATCTTCCCTTGATGCTTCACCTCATGCTTAACTAGGTATACGGCCAAGTTCTGAACGCAACGTTCATCAAAGATTAGCTTGTCAACCTGACCAGCATCCTTGATAAAGGCAGCCCGAACTTTTTTTGAAGTACCATTTTCGTAGCCGATGATAAGTTGAACCGCTTTGCTATCGAGCAATTCCTTGGCTTTTTTTCTTATGCTTTCCATTATAGTTCTTCTTCTATACCAGATTTAACAAGATTCTGATAATTTGTATATGGTCCGAGTTTGCGGAGTTTTTCTGTTGTAGTATTCACAATCTCGGCCCAACGAGCACCCTCGGCAGCAGATACCCATGAAAAGGTAATTCTTTCTATATCAACACCCATATAGTCGAGGAGCTCTCTGAAAACCATCCAACGACGTTTTGCATGAAAATTTCCAGATGAGTAGTGACAATCGTTAGGATGGCATCCCGAAACGATAATGCCATCGGCTCCATTCTGAAAGGCCTTCATCAAAAGCATAAAGTCGATTCTACCTGTACAAGGGAAGCGAATGATTTTAACGTTTGCTGCATAC
>JAYTVX010000010.1:0-5672 GCA_043743775.1 Bacteroidales bacterium
CTCCACATTAAATTTAATAACGCCCCTGAACACATCAGATGATTATTGAATACCTTTGCCCTTCGTTTTTTCAATGTCTTAAGGATATGTTTGAGAGGATGTGGAATAAGGATTTTATACTCCTGATTGTATCGAATTTTTTGATGTACGTAACATACTATGCTGTTCTTTCGGCATTACCGATTTATTTAGTATGTGACCTTCATGCGACTAAGAGTCAGGTAGGCGTTGTTGTAGGTGCTTATACAATTGCCTCGATTCTGGTTCGCCCTTTTTCAGGGTTTACGCTCGACAGATTCGGCCGCCGGACAATATTTTTGTTGGCCTTAGTAATCTATTCACTTCTCTTTACGGGATATCTTGTTGCAATGACCATTACATCGATTATACTTCTTCGATTTGCGCAAGGTCTTACCTGGGGATTCACTACCGTTTCAGGGTCAACCATTGCCGTAGATATTATTCCAAAGTCAAAAAGGGGTGAGGGAATTGGGTATTTTGCGCTGTCAACAACGCTGGGGATGTCGGTTGGTCCAATTATCGGTTTATTTGTTTGCCATCATTGGGGTTATAACGCCATGTTCTTCGCTGGCCTTATTATCAGCTTTGCAAGTCTCACATGTGCTTATTCGGTACATCTACGTAAAAGATTTTTGATTGGGAAACGAATTCTACTCGACTGGGATAGCCTATTCGATAAGAAGTCTATCCGCCCCTCGATAAATGTACTCATCATTATGATCCCCTACGGGGGATTGCTTTCGTTTATTGCGCTATACGGTCGTGAGATTGGTGTACAGAACACATCCCTATTTTTTTTGATTTTCTCCATTGGAATTGCGGTTTCGCGGCTAACCTCTGGAAAGGTGATTGACAAAAAAGGGCCACGAAGAATTCTAACACTTTGTATGCTTCTACTCCTTATTGGATTTCCTTTACTGGCGTTGGCAAAAAGCGCAACGGTATTCTACATATCAGCAGTTATTATCGGTTTTGGAAACGGCGTTGTATTCCCTACATTTCAGACGATGGTGAATAACCTAGCTGATGCTAGGCACCGAGGAGCAGCAAATTCAACCCTTTACACCGCAGTGGACATCGGGATGGGATTCGGGATGATTATGGCCGGGTTAATTGCCCAGTATATATCTATCTCCGCAATCTTTGCTATAAGCACCATGGCTTGTGCAATTGGGTTAATCTTCTTCCGGCTATTCGTGCTTAAATTCTACGAAAGCCATTAGTGAAAACTTGCATTGAGAGTGCGGCTAAGCAGAGTTCATTTCGATGGATCAATCGATTAGCTTAAGACCATCTCCTAACCAAGCGAAGGACAGTGAAGGCAATTCGCGAGATACTTTTATTACCTATTCTTTTCTAGAAATTCAATTGGGTAAAAATAATATTTATGCAAATCGCTAATGCTAAAGCAATGTAGCGAATATGAATTGAAAAATCTTTCAGGATTATCCTTGCTTGTCCTGTCCTGAAATAGGTTGACGCAATTTCAGCCAAACATGGGAAGTCATTACTTCCTGTATCTCTATACACGATAATATGGCATTCACAAAATGTGCGATTTATGTAATCTTCTTCTAGAGTTGTGTAACACATTCCGATTCAAAACCGCTCAACTTGCACTGTAATAATTTAGTTACGAACTAAACATATTCTTATGTCAATATTAACGATTATAGTCGTCATCATTGCGGTTGGAGTTCTTCTATGGCTTGTGAACAGCTACATTCCTATGCAAAGCACCATAAAAACCATCCTTAATGTGGTGGTGGTTATTATGGTAATCTGGTTGCTGAGGGTGTTTGGTGTGCTAAGTAGTTTACAGCATTGGACCATTTAATACTAATCTTCTTTTCAACTTGATGAAGTCATCCGTGCAAGCATTTTAACATTAGTCGATTTCATCTAAGCATAAAAGCAGCCTGAGACTGCTACAAGAAATTCTTTTAAACATATAACCAAAACGAGAACTTTATGAAACCATCAGCACCAAAAAAAACTCTATGGGTAGTTGCCCTCCTTGTTGGATTTCTAGGAATAATTGGTCATTTTGTATCAATTAATTATATAACAGAATACAATTACTGGATGCTTCTTGGCGGTTTTGTATTACTTGCTCTTGGAACATCTAGTAAAAGTATGTAGTTAAAAAAACTACATAGTCCCTAGATATCAAATATAGCAAAGGCTTAAATAGCATTTAGCATAGTTCTATGCTGTTGCATTTGAACATTGGCTTGCATAGCCATCCATTAACAGCCTGTGACTGCTACAAGAACTCATTACTATTATAAAATTTTAGCAATATTTATAAAAAGATGCTGGTCTATTTTATCTTTGTAGTAGTATTTATAATATGGATTAGAATAATTCAGCCCTAATTCTAAGTGAAAGAAAATCTTATCTTAGTTAATTGAATTGGCCATTAAAACATTAAATACAAACTAGATGAAAATTAAATTCCTTGGAGCTGCACGTCAAGTAACCGGTAGCAAGCATCTTATCACCACTCGAAGCGGAAAACGAATCCTTTTAGATTGTGGAATGTTTCAAGGCAAAGGTTTAGATACCGATGCTATGAATCGTTCTCTTGGTGTTAATCCCAGTGAAATCGATCATATAATCCTTTCGCATGCTCATATCGACCATTCTGGGCTAATCCCCTACATATACCGACTTGGCTTTAGAGGATCCATTGTTTGCACCAGCGCTACCCGCGATTTGTGCTCAATTCTGCTGGCCGATTGCGGGCATATTCAGGAAATGGATACAAAATATTTTAATAAAAAACGTGCTCAACAGGGCTTAGAGCCAGTTGAACCTATTTATAATCGTTTAGATGCCGTCCGTTGCATGGAGCTCTTTATTGGTGTTCCCTTTGGTCGTAAATTTTATATCGACGAGAATATAAAAGTAAAGTTCACTGATACTGGACACCTGCTTGGAGGTGGTGTAGCAAACATCGAGATTAATGATGGTGGTCAGCTCTATCGCATTGCCTATACAGGTGATATTGGCCGTCCGATAAACCGTATATTGCGTTCACCGCAACCATTTCCGCAGGCCGATTATCTTATTACCGAATCGACCTACGGTGATAGGATACATGATGATTCGGACTTTGCCGATGAGCAATTGCTGAATGTTGTTAAAGAAACATGCGTCCAAAAAGGCGGTAAGCTTATCATCCCTTCGTTTAGCGTTGGAAGAACTCAAGAGATTGTCTATTCCCTAAACAATTTCTATAACGAAAGACGTTTACCTAAAGTTGACATATACGTTGATAGCCCTTTAAGCGTTAACGCAACAAATATTTTCCGCATGCACCCAGAGTGCTTCAACGAAAGCATCCTTAAGGTAATGGAAACTGATCCTGATCCATTCGGATTCAATAGCCTGCACTACACCCAAAGTTCCGAAGAATCGAAACGATTAAACGACACCAAAAAACCTTGTGTTATTATATCGGCTTCGGGGATGATGGAAGCAGGACGTGTGAAACATCACATAGCCAATAGTATCAGCAACCCCAAGAATACCATACTAGCAGTAGGGTATTGCGCTCCATCAACCCTTGGTGCAAAAATTCTACGGGGAGATAAACAGATTTCCATTTTCGGAAACATGTTAGAGGTAAAAGCCGATATACGGCGCATTGAAGCATTTAGTGGACACGCTGATTACAAAGAGATAATCAGCTTCCTAAAATGCCAGGATCACAAGCAGCTTAAAAAGACTTTTATCGTTCATGGGGATTATAAAGTCCAACAACACTTCAAGAGAGAAATAGAGAAAGAAGGTTTTAAAAACATAGAGATTCCAGCTATGGGGGAAGAATTTGAGATTTAAAGATTTTCACTACTCAACATAGGGACAGGGAGAATAAAGAGTTCATTCAGAATGGGATTATCACTCCTAGTTATTCTACAACTCTCCTTAACCTTAGTAATAAGGCAATAATACAAACTCTATTAAATCAATATTTCTGATCAATTAGCTATAGTTGTTTTATCATTTCGAATTGGGTTCCTTTCAATTCAATCGAATTTGATAGTAGAAACCCTGTAATCGATTCACATTCAATTAAGGTATTGATTGCCTTAACAGAATTGTGCTGATTTGATAATAATACCTCTTTAATCAAACCTGTCGCGATTCCCTTTCTTCGGTGCGCTTTGTTCACGGCAAGTTGAGTCACATCTCCGGAATGTGGCTCAAAGATGCAATAGCCTATTAGCTCTTGGGCATTAAATGCACCAACCATATTAAATACCTCACGTTTTCTATCAATCGCTTCAAAGGCATTTTGCCAAGAGGGCGAAAAATCCCAACACTCTATCATCGCATCACGATAAGATAAATCAATCTGTTGTAAATGATAATTTAAAGGAATGTCCTTTGCCATGAGCTTAATCGCCTCATTTCCTTGAACAAAATAGTTAAATTCCCTGCTAATAGTAAATCCCAATTTCCTATACACCGAAACAGCTTTTGTATTATGCTGCAAAACCTCAAGAAGATATTGAGAAATATTGGCTTGTTTCAGAAATGGTATTGAATGGGTAAATATTTTACTGGCTAAACCTTGCCCCCGATACTCCTTTAATGTCCCTGTACCCGTATCATAAGCTGTTTTAATATTATTAAACATACCTATCCCGTTGAATGTAAAAGCAATTATCTTATTGCCGTCGAACGCACCAAATGAAAGTTTAGGATTAAAACCTCGGCGATTTAACATGGTATGCATTTCTTCTTTATTTAGCTGCATCTCATAATCCCTAAAGGCCTCATTAAACGCTTCAAATAATAAGTTAAAGTCAATTTTTTCAAGTGATCTTATTGTTTCCATAACAAATATTAATTTTTTAATAATTTTTCAATCCTGAATCTGTCTGCCCTTCAGAGTAGTAAGGGCAAGACAAGTCCATCTTTAAAGTTAACATAACACCAATGGAGTTCTTACTATTTCACACTTGTTTTATAAATATACTTCAAACCATCGTATAAACTATAAAAAGGGACATGTCCTTCATCCTCATAGGTCAAATATTTACACAATACCCTGTTTCCCAGTTTATCCTTAACCGAATTAGAGAAATCGATTAACGTCTGATTCATTTTGCCATCAGGGTCTAACTCATCTTTAAGCCCGTTTGTTATAAATATTTTTCGACCATTGAATTGGTCAGTCTGCTGAAATGACTTAAGGCTAAATTCTTTAAAAAAGGCTTCACAATCAGGGAATGCGCCGCTACAGGCAATATAAGAGTTAAATAATTTGGGTTGAGCTAAAAAGGCATAGATCGTAAATACGGCAGTCATTGATTGACCGTATAAAATCCTATCCCCATTCGTTCGAAACCTTTTTTCAACATATGGGATCAGCTCTTTCTCAATAAAACTAAGAAAATTGTTAGCACCCAGAGTTTCAGGTTCAGGATAGTATTTTGTATTTACCGGCCACATATCCTTTCCGCTGATAGTCTCAATCGATACAATAATCATCTCAGGAATAATCTCCTGGTCAAGAGCCAAACGATTCACAGCCGATACCGTTTCCAGCATCATGGCAGGATTGCCATTTAATCGAAACATCACAGGATATGATTTATTTGAAGTACCATAATTATCCGGAAGATGTATCAATATCC
>JAYTVX010000011.1:0-2132 GCA_043743775.1 Bacteroidales bacterium
AAATATACACGCAAAGTATAAAAATGCGAAGTCGAGCAAAGTAAAAAACACAATCACAAATTTACGAAACCATTTAGCTTAACAATAACCTATGAATACCAATGTATTAAAAAATATTTTAAAACAAACTATGATTTATAGTTGTATAACTAAATCTTTTAGTTTACATTTGTTTTATGAAGGAGTTAACAAAAGCAGAAGAAGAAGTAATGGAGCATTTATGGAAGCTTAACAAAGCTTTTGTAAAGGATATTCTAGAACTTTTTCCTGAACCAAAACCCGCCTATACCACCGTTTCTACTATAGTACGAATATTAGAGCGGAAAGGTATGGTTGGGTTTAATGCCTACGGCAAAAATCATGAATATTACCCTTTAGTTTCGAAAAAGGAGTATGCACGACTTTGCTTTAAGCATGTGCTAACCAAGCACTACAACAACTCTTGGAAAAAATTTGCTTCATTCTTCTCTTCGGAGGATGAGGTAACACTTTCTGAGTTGGAGGAGCTGAAAAAACTTATCGAGGAACAAATAGATCACCGTAAAGCAAAGAAAGATGAGTAAACTGCTATTCTATATTCTATCAACAGGGATTTGTTTATCCCTGTTTGTTTTAGCGTATCAAATCTTTTTGAGAGATAACACACGCTTTAACCTATGCAGGTTCTACCTAATCTCCGCTATTCTTTTGTCTTTTCTAATCCCTTCGATTCCCATTGATTTTGGTATAAGTCAAATATACAAAACGAAACATATAGTTCCTCAAGTAGTTATTGAGCCAATAGTAGTGAGTTCTACTCAGGAAATAATTACAAACACTCCTGTAAAAGATGATATAAATTTAAACATTGATTATTTATCTATCATTAGTATCACTTTAGTCTCAATATCCTTACTACTGTTCGTTCGATTCATATACCGATTTGGTTCTATAATCCTTATTCAAACCTCTGGGAATAGGCTAGAGAATGACGAAGGGTATAATCTGATATTTACCGATAAAACCGACAACGCATTTTCATTCCTTGGAAATATTTTCATTAACCCACTAAAATTTAATGATGAAGAAAAAAGGTTGATCATTGATCATGAACGAGAACACATTCGCCATTTTCATTCCATCGACCTGATCCTAATTGAATTACTAATTGTTTTGCAGTGGTTTAATCCTTTTGCTTATATCGCTCGACGAAAATTGATTGAGATTCACGAATTTATTGCCGATGATGGTGTAATCCGAAACGGTGCTGACCCCCACTCCTATCAAAATCTTCTGCTTTCGGTTGTTACCTCCTCATGCCTGCCCAACGCAGGAAACCAACTGAGTGCATTTATCACTAAAAAACGCATAGCCATGATAGGAAAACCTATGAACCAAACTGGAAGAAGAATTAATTTTTTAATCCTTATTCCAATTGCTGTGATTCTAATAATAGAAGTATCAGCATTCTCACCAAAGAAACCGATAAGACTGGATACTGTAAAAGAGAAGTTAACTCAAATAAAACAACTTGAGCCTATAGCTTCTCCTAAAGAACCAAATTTTAATACTGTTGCAGGAGATAACCCAATAGCTGTAGAAATTAAAAATATCTCTTCTGATCTAGGGAAATCAACAATAACCAATAAAAATGAAGAAAACCTAGAACCTTTAAAACGGATTGAAGTAAAATCTTTAGTTGAAGAATCATCTTTAATAAAAGAGACTAGAATAAATATATTACCTATAAGCCAGCAAGATATCAAAGATGAGTTGTATAAACGGGCAAAGGCTGGGATAAAGGATACTTATTTAAAAGACTTTTACTTTAATTTCAATTTACTTCCAAGTGGTTCAAGTACAAATTTATCTCCAAATGCCACTACAACCCGATATTCCGTAATACTTAAAAAGGATTGTATTTACAATTTATACTACTTTTCGGAAAATAAAAATGATCAGTTGATGGCAATAATAGGAAGTGGTAATGGAAAAAAGAGCGTAATAGAACAACAATTCAATTTCTCATACTTCCATAAAAAGACCTTTGTGCCCAAATTAACAGGAGCTTATCACTTAGAAATCAATAATCTCTCATCAGAAAAAGCAGAAGCTCTAATGTATCTTACTCTTGCTGAATATAAAGATAAAGG
>JAYTVX010000012.1:0-1541 GCA_043743775.1 Bacteroidales bacterium
GATGCCCTAAACCGATGCTTAGCAAGTATTGCCTGTGGTGATTGATCTTTGGCTAATCGAATTACATCATCTAATCCAATCCGATTTACTGGTTTTTGAGAATAACCTGAAACTGCTAAAATTGTAATTGATGTTAAACAGATAAATATTTTTTTCATTCCAGAAATTTTTATTCATAACGTAATGATTCAATAGGATCTCTTTCCGCTGCTCGTTTCGCAGGAGATAATCCAAATATAACACCCACAGCGGCCGATACACCAAATGCCACAAGTACTGATAGTGGGCTTATAATTGTGAGTATTCCAGCAAAATGGGTAATTAGCTTGGTGAGCACAATTCCTATTATTATTCCAATAAACCCACCTGTAACGCTAATTAATACGGCTTCCGATAAAAACTGAGCAATAATATCAGCTTTCTTGGCACCAATAGCCATGCGGGTTCCAATTTCTTTGATACGCTCCATTACCGAGGCAAACATGATATTCATAATTCCAATACCCCCAACAATTAGCGATATACTTGCGATAGCACCGAGTACTATATTGAAAACATCTTTCGTTCGCTCCTGTTGCTTCAAAAGGAGTTCGGGTACAGTGATCTCAAAATCTTTAACCTCAGCATGCCTCCGAAGCATCATTCTACTTAAAATTTCAGTTGTAGTGCTTATATCAGGCGTTTCACTTACCTGAACAATAATTCTATCGAGTTGATGATAGTTCTTGGTAGACTTAGATTGAGTGCTCCCTCCGAATGAGATAAACATTCCCCCTCCAATGAAGGTACTACCTTCAGTAAATTTCTTAGAATTTACCAATGCCCTATTCTGATAGCGGAGTAGCATACTTTTAGCAGGAAGATAAACATTGTCGTTATAAACATTAACCCCTGCATTCTGAAATCCACTTACTGTTAGATCTGATTTTTTCAGAACCCCAATCACTTTAAGCCATACTTGCCCAAACTTGATGTATTGTCCAACCGGATCAACTTTACTAAAGAACTTTGCCTTAATATTTCCCCCAATTATGCAAACAGGGATTCCATGCTCCTCCTGATAATCGTTAAAGAAAACCCCTTCAATAATAGGTAGATTGTAAAGATCAAAATAGTTGTTCGAAACACCCATTATTTTGGCTGGTACGCGAACCCCTTCGTATTGAACAAAGGAGTTTAAGCTGATCTCAGGGCTAATCCTGGTCACCGATGGAACAATCTTTTTGATTGCATCAACATCTGCGAGGGTTAGACCGGGCGAGAATTTTCGTTTTTGCTTATTCCCATTATCCTCCTGCGATTGCTGATCGTCGGGTTCTTCGAAAATAGGGTTGATAAGGATGTTATTCACCCCCACCATCTTAATCTGGTCTAAAATCTCCTGCTGTGCACCCTTCCCAATGGCAAGCATGCTAATTACGGCAGCAACCCCAAATATTATTCCAAGTGCGGTTAGTATGGATTTCAGCTTATTTGCCAGAATCGATTCAATGGCAATGTTGATATCGTGCACATATCTTTTATACATGCTATTTCAATAT
>JAYTVX010000013.1:0-2904 GCA_043743775.1 Bacteroidales bacterium
AAAATCTGACGGGTTTATCTTTTTAATTGGCATTTTAAAGTTCTATTACTTTTCGAGTAGTCTCACTGTTATTCACCTTCACCTTTACGATATAAGTACCCTTTGCAAGCCCTAACTCTTTTGCCGAGAAATTATAGGTCAAATCACCAGCATCTTCATTTTTATCAGCAAGCACTGCTATCCTTTTACCAATAAGATCATAAACAATGATATTTACATTTGCCATAGCATCAATATGTAAATTGATATTTACTTTATCGTAATAAGGGTTTGGGTATACTTCGAGTTTATAATCTGAATTACTCGATGTCAGATTGTTATTTGAAATTAGGACATTTGAATTATAGGCTGCTTTTGTTGTTATAGTTGCTTGTCCATTTTCATAGGTGTAGTTGCAGCTAATTAGCACTAAGATTGGAAAACGATGCTCATTAACGTACCAACGATAAGTTGTTTCTTCAATCCTTGTTGTACTCCCGCCTAACACTTGATCGTAACTTTTAACCTCCTTAACCCGCAGAACATTTCTAAATGACTTTCCTTCAGGTAGAATCAATGTTCCAATTGCATCGCCTGTTACCTGATAACTTCCAATTATACCCCCTATTTCCTTATCGTTTGAAATATATTTTCCTTCAAAAGAACCAGAGTATGAACTATTGAATGAGAATGGATAGCGCATTTTTACAAATGGCTTTGTATATTCGATTGCTGTACTTCCATTGTTCGATAGATATCCATACTGCTCAAGTTGGTTACTATTAGAGTTAAAAAAGAAGTAACTACCAAATTCCTCAAGCGCTGTATTTGCAGCCGAGAATTTGCTACCACCCTTTATAATGTATGGATCATGAATACTACCAATAAAATTACTAGTCGCCTCCAATGCAGAAAAATTCCATACTACCCCTTGCCCATCTTGTCCAGGCTCTAGGTATTTTGTTAGCATCATTGGATTTCTCTCGTCAGGAAGTAATCCATGCGATTTAAAGGTTAGAATTGTTTGAGATTGAGAGTTAATCGCGATCATCAATCCAATCACAAGTAAGAAGTACATCTTTTTCATAACCTATATTTTTTGGATATCAGTAAATATACAATCATTTCGAATAATAGTCAACTTCCCTTTGTTCCATATAATTAAATCCAAAAATGTTTAGGATTCAATAAATGATCTTTAAAAATTTCTACGCTCAATGATGAGTTTAACTGCAAAATAAAAAATTATAATATATACAAGACAAACCAAGGTTGATGTCCATACCGAAAGCGATTCAGGTAAAAGTCCCATACTCTGTAAACTTGGTGATTTTCCATTAATCTGAATCATATCACGAGTAGTAACATCAAGAAAATCGGGCATTGGAGTAAGGTTCGAAATGATTTTTATTGGAAAAAACCTATCAATTGACAATGGGAAGAATGCTCTTAGGATTGGCTCCCCAGGAAAGAAGAAGAGAATAAAGGTAACTATTGATATAGCATTACTTCTAAAGATAAATGCGAACAGCATACCCAACATCATATAAGCAAACGATTGTATAAAAAGCACCAATACAAAAGGGGATTTTTCAAAAACACTACTGATGGTAATGCTATCAGAAAAGAAAAAACCTAAAACAAAACTTGTTAGTAGAACTAGAAGTAGTGCATAAAGAGCAAGCATAGCCATTATTGCCATTTTTGCATAAAGCAAATGGGTGCGGCTTACTCCATCAATTATCTGCTTTCTGAAAGTACGGAATTGATGCTCGTTACCAACTAGAATAATGGCAAGTATTCCGAGTAGAAGATTAAACCAGCTACCAATCCACGACAGTGTCGCCCAGACATAAGGAAATGAAACCAGTTTATCGAGTTTAATCCCTTGAAAGTTGAGGTTTACCTGTGAGCCAATAGTTACAACTAATAAGAATAATGCAGCATGAAGTATAATTATTGTTTTAAAACCAGGATAACCAAGTGTTTTAATAAGCTCAAGTTTTAATATCTTTTTCATTTCATTCATTTTTACTATAAATTCTCAGGTTTACTAATAAGTTCAAGAAATTGTGACTCAAGTGTCCTTCGTTTAACCTCCAAGCGATTAAGTGTAATGCCGTTACTGAAAAGCCAAGTATTTAATTCGGAGGGAGAATAGGTATCATCAATTTCAACCAAAAGCGTTCCGTTTTCTCTACTAATCAATCTGCAATTGCTATTCTGCCTCAATTGAATGATTAGCAATTCAGTATCATTCGTTTCAATAATAACAACTTGCTTTTCGCTGAGCAGCTCAGCTACTCTTCCTGAAGCAATACACTTTCCTTTTTTAAGGATAACGACATTGGAACAAACCTTTTCAACCTCATCAAGGATATGGCTTGCCATAATAATTGTCTTACCTCTTAATACTTGATTTCTAATGAGATCTCGTACTTCTGCTATTCCCTCAGGATCGAGACCATTCGTTGGCTCGTCGAGTACAAGTACTTCTGGATCTCCGATTAAAGTACTCGCAATGGCTAATCGTTGCTTCATACCTAGCGATAGGGTATAATAGGCAGATCGACTACGTTTTAAAAGACCAACCTCGTCGAGAATACGGGGGATATCATTCTCGCCAGCACCCCTAGCAAGCGCTGTAATCATAAGATTCTTCTCAAGGTTTAGGTAAGGGTAAAAGTTCGGAACCTCGAGAAGCGATCCGATTCTTTTATTTGCTGCGTCACCCTTTAGCCCATTAAACCAGCTATAATTTCCGCTTGTAGCATTTATTACGGAAAGGATGACTGAGAGGGTTGTTGTCTTTCCGCTGCCATTTGGGCCTAGCATACCAATTACCTCTCCGCGTTGGACCTTGAACGATAGTTGATCTACTGCAGTTATACTGCCAAATACTTTGCTAATAGAATTGACATTTAA
>JAYTVX010000014.1:0-3626 GCA_043743775.1 Bacteroidales bacterium
TTTTTTGATAATTTCACCTTGCTGCACCTTCAATGCTACTAAAAGAATAAAACCTTACCTTTGACTTATTGAATTAGGAAGTGAACTGTTAACCTTTTAAACTTTACTAGTTTACTCATATCTAAAAATAAACATCAAGATTTTACAGCCATGATGATAAGTAGCGAAGATGTAAACAAAACAGCAATCATTGTAAGAGATTTAAAGGTCTCATACAAGGAGCTATTCAGTAGCATTAATCAGTACGCACAGCTGTTCAAAACCAAGCAATATAAAAAGGTTGCCATCTACTCCGAAAATCGGATTGAATGGATTTATGCATTCTATGCTGCATGGCAAAATGGTTGTATTGCAGTCCCTGTTGATTTTATGGCCTCAATCGAGGATGTTACTTACATTCTTAACGATTGTAAACCTGAGCTGATCTTCTCAAGCCAAGAGAAAAAGAAAGAGCTTGGACTTATTCAACAAGGATTAAACTATGAACCCGAAATACTTTATTTCGGGGAGAAAGAACTTCCTCCGTTCGCTGGAAATGATCAAGTTGCTGAACCAAAAAGCATTGATGATACTGCTGTAATAATCTATACCTCTGGCACAACTGGAAGCCCTAAAGGGGTCATGCTCTCGTATAAAAACATAATTGTAAATATTGAAGGTGTTTCTAAGCACGTTGAAATTTTCACCCCCGAAAGGCAAGCGCTTATGCTGCTTCCGTTGCATCACATCTTCCCGTTAGTTGGATCAATGATTGCTCCTCTTTATGTTGGGGGCACTATTGTGATTTCGCCCTCGATGCAATCATCGGATTTGATGGAAACATTTAAGAATAATCATGTCGCTATTGTGATGGCTGTACCAAGATTTTACGAGCTGATTTATAAAGGGATTAAGAGTAAGATTGATTTGAGTTTTGTTGCTCGCAGCCTATTTGTAATCGTGAGGATGACTGGAAGTAAAGCCTTGGGAAGAAAGATTTTCGCGAAAGTGCATCGGAGTTTTGGGGAAGAATTAGAATTTCTGGTATCGGGGGGTGCTGCTTTGAATAAAGAGGTTGGAAGTTTCTTTAAAACCCTTGGATTTGAAGTCTTGGAAGGTTTTGGTATGACTGAGGCCGCTCCAATGATAAATTTCACTCGACCAGGTAATGTACTAATCGGTTCTCCGGGTCATCCATTGCCTGGATGTACCGTTGAAATTCGCGATGGGGAGATTGTCGCCAAAGGACCAAATATCATGCAGGGTTATTACAATCGCCCAGAAGAAACCGCTGAGGCATTAAAGGACGGATGGCTTTATACCGGCGATCTTGGAAGAATAAATAAAAAAGGCTTTCTGTTTATCACAGGTCGTAAGAAAGAGATTATTGTGCTCTCAAACGGAAAGAACATCAATCCTGTTGAGATTGAAGCCAAATTTGTAAAGTCATTTAGATGCATCAAGGAGGTTGGAGTTTATCCGCTCAACGATGCTCTTCACGCTTTGATATTTCCTGATTTTGAGGCATTATCTGATACTGAGTTAAAAGAACCCGAGAAATATTTTAGGGAAGTAGTCCTTCCAGAATTCAATAAAGAGATGAGCTCATACAAGCGAATAATGCATTTTACTCTGGTGAAGGAGGAGCTTCCGCGTACTCGACTCGGAAAACTTCAGCGTTTTAAACTTCATGAAATTGCTGAAAAGCCTAAACGAAAGAAGGGGAAAGTTGAACAACCCGACACCGAGGAGTACCGTGCGGTTAAGACATTCATTGAGAGTCAGGTTGATATGGAGATATCACCCGATGATCACTTAGAGTTTGATATTGCCCTCGACTCATTGGGTCGTATGTCGCTCATCGATTTTATCGAAAGTCGTTTTGGTATAAAAATCGATAATGAAAGACTGCTTAGATTCCCGTCGGTAAAGGCAATGGTTGAACATATTAGGGAGCATAAACTTTGGCACAAAACGGAGGGGACGAACTGGGCTGAAACGCTAAAGGAAGATGTTGATGTTAAACTACCCAAGACCTGGCCTACTCAGAATTTATTTAAAAATATGGCCAAAGGGTTTTTTAAAATGTATTTCCATTTCAAGGGCGAAGGGATTGATAATATTCCTGAAGGACCATGTATTTTTGCCCCGAACCACCAAAGTTTTCTCGATGGGCTTTTTGTTGCATCGTTTATACAACGTAAAATTTTTAAATCAACCTACTTTTACGCTAAAAGTAAGCACGTTAGCAGCTGGTTTCTCCGTTTTTTGGCTAGTAAGAATAATGTAATCGTTATGGATATCCATAACGATTTAAAAGAATCGATTCAAAAACTTGCAGAGGTGTTAAAAAGCGGGAAAAAGATCATTCTCTTTCCAGAGGGTACTAGAACTCTAACCGGGGATCTGTGCGAGTTTAAGAAAACCTTTGCCATACTTAGCCACGAACTAAATGTTCCAATCGTACCAGTAGCAATTGATGGCGCGTTTAAGGCTTTCCCTCGGGGCTCAAAGTTCCCCAAAATAGGTTCTCATATCAAAATAAGTTTCCTTCAGCCAGTTGATCCTCAGGATTATGATCTGGAATCGTTGGTTGCTAAGGTTAAAGGGAAAATAGAAGAAAAACTTTTGAAATAGGTAAGAGAAAACACAGAGACGCAGAGATACAGGGTTGTGATTATTAGTATATTTTTCTCCGTGTCTTTGCGTCTCTGTGTTTATTTTGTTTTGATTGAAGAGATGTTCTATTTAATCGATTAACAGCTACTTCACCGTCGAACCATTCTCAACTTTATCACCGGGGAGAATAAAGCGTAGTTTCCCATCGGAATCCTCTGCCATCAGAATCATACCATGTGATTCAATCCCTTTAATTCTTCGAGGTTCGAGGTTAACCAAAATTGCAACCTGTTTCCCGATTACCTCTTCAGGCGTAAAGTGCTCAGCAATACCCGAAACAACAGTACGTTTATCAATTGCGGTATCGATTATTAATTTCATCAGCTTCTGGGTTTTGGGAACACGCTCGGCCTCCAGTACTGTCCCAATTCGAATATCCATCTTCGAAAACTCCTCGTAGCTGATATTCGGTTTTTGGAGTTCAACCTTTATGTTTATCTTATCATTTGCAGCTTTGGTTGCCTCGAGCTTAGCAAGTTGAATGTTAATTGCATCGTCCTCAATCTTATCGAATAGCAGCTCTGGTTGGTTTAGCTGATGCCCAACCACGAGTAAATCGCTATTCCCAGCCTTACTCCAATCGCATCCTTCAAGATTAATCATCTTCCTAAGCTTCTCAGCAGAGAAAGGTAGGAAGGGTTGTAATAGTATCGAAAGGTTGGCGGTAATCTGAAGTGAGATATTCAGAATTGTTGCAACCCTTTCAGGTTGATCCTTATAAAGTTTCCATGGCTCAGTGTCAGCAAGGTACTTATTGCCCAAGCGTGCAAGGTTCATCGCCTCCTTCAATGCATCGCGGAAACGGAAGTTCTCAAGGTTATACTCAATGCTCTCTTTTATCTTTGGAATCTCGGCTAAAGTAACCTTATCAAAATCGGTCAACTCGGAACATGCAGGTATTTTGCCATCAAAGTATTTCTGGGTTAAAACCATTGCCCTGTTTACGAAATTACCGAAAATAGCAACTA
>JAYTVX010000015.1:0-23067 GCA_043743775.1 Bacteroidales bacterium
GATTTTTATTGTGCCTTTTTGTAATATGCTCACGCATATCACAAAAATACTCTTTTTACCCCGTAGCAGAGCTACGAGGAATTCTTTTGATTAAAAAATTGCAATTCCACCCACACCCCTCTAACTCCCCTAAAGGGGAGAACCAGCCAACCCGTAGTGCGCGAGAGACTCACCCTTTAGGGGATTGAGGGGTGAGCATTGGCATTTTGACAAAAAGTTAAAAATAAATTGACCTCAGAAAACACAAATAATACTGATTTTCACTGAGAAACTGTTTGAATTTTTATCTGTATCAATCTGTATAATCCGTGTCATCAGTGTTCCAACTTAAGAGTTTTCTTGCAAGTTCTATTTAGGCAATTAGCATTTATCCCTCTTCTCCTCTTCTCCTTTTCTCCACTTCTCCTTTTCTCCACTTCACCCGTAACTATTTTCAAATTTCCCTTCCTATAAAGTTCCTCACACCTCTTTTTGCTCTATCTTTGTAATGTTTGGTGGAATTATTCCATTTCTGGAATATTCTTAAAATGGGAATCCGGTTTAAATCCGGAGCTGTACCCGCAGCTGTAAGCTCCAAGTTATCTCTTGAAATCTAAGCCACTGACCAGCAATCGCTGGATGGGAAGGCATCAAAAGATGGAGTGAGCCAGAAGACCTGCCAGGCAATTGCATTTAGCTAGCTTCGGGAAAAAGGTTTAATATTATCATCTATTTCCCTAACATTTAACAATACCCGAAAGCACTCGTTACATTTTACGAGGGCTTGAATCTTATAATTGAATTGTATGGGAATAAAAGTAAAACAGATTATCCTGCTCCTCTTTTTATCGGCCATTAGCATAATGAGCTCCTATGCTCAAACCTATAATCGGATTGTATCGCTCTCCAGAGTTATCACCCAAAACATCTACCTACTCGGAGCCAACGATAAGCTGGTTGGTTGTACAAGCTATTGCGAAATGGCCATTAACGATAAAAAGGAGGTTATAGCCTCGGCCATTGATGTTAATGTGGAAAAGGTGATTATGCTGAATCCTGACCTTGTTATTGCAACAACCATCACAAAGCCCGAGACCATCGAGACGTTAAAGAAAGTTGGCATTAAAGTGGTTACCTTCCCTACAACAAAATCGTACGATGATATCTGCCAAAACTTCAAACAGATTGCAGCATTTACGGGTAAATCGTTAGCTGCCGATCAAATCATTACCGCGCAACGACATCGATTGGATAGCATCATCGGAACCATTCCTAAAGGAACTAAACCTAAAGTTTTCTTTGAGATTGGGACCAAACCCATTTTCACGGTAATGCCCAACACCTTCATGGACGATTTCATAACCTTTTCCGGAGGGGTAAACGTTGCATCGGATCTAACCAGAGGGACGATTACCCGCGAAAGCGTTCTACTGCGAAACCCCGATGTTATTATTATTGTGACCATGGGAGTTCTTGGCGATGAGGAGAGGAATAATTGGTATTCGTGCAAGCAGTTGAACGCGGCAAAGAATAAAAAGATCTTCATCATCGATTCCGATAAAGCCTGCAGCCCTTCACCGGTTACATTTATCGATGTAGTTGAAGAGATAATAAAGCTGATTTATAATTGAAGGTTTTTAGAGATGCCCTTAAAATAGTAATTCAATTTGGAAAAAATAAAGAGTAAGGTATTGAAGGTGAAAATATGCAGAAGAAGTATTTAAAATGGTTGTTGCTTATACTACTCTTCACTGTAGTTACGGGTATCATTGTAATCCACTCGTTAATAAGCGGTGATCTGAAAATATCGATTGCCGATTTACCCCGGCTTCTTTTTACCCAAGGCGAAGGGATTGACTTTACAATCATCAATTCAATTAGGCTACCCCGTATAATTCTTGGATTAGCCATTGGCGGAGCGCTAAGCTTATCGGGGGTAATACTTCAAGGGGTTTACAGGAATCCTCTTGTTGAACCATACACTCTCGGAATATCGGGAGGAGCTTCAATCGGGGTTGCCATTACAATAGTATTTGGATTACCCCAGCTGATTGGAACCTACATGCTGCCCCTAGCTGGTTTTGTTGGTGCTTTAATTACAATTTTTCTTGTTTACATGCTTAGCATTCGAAGCGGAAAGATAAAAATTCAAACCATGCTTTTGGTTGGGGTAATGGTGAGCTTCATCGCATCTTCAGTGATGATGTTTCTCCTATCGACCACAACCTCGGAGAATATTCACAGCATCATATTCTGGGTAATGGGTTCACTGGATGAACCCGATACAAAGCTAATAGGTCTTGCGGTAGTTATATCGGTGTTAAGCCTGTTCCTCTCCTACTTTTTTATTCAACCGCTCAATGCGTTAAGGCTAGGCGAAGAGAAAGCAAGGTATCTGGGGATTAATACCGATGTTTCCATAAAAATACTCTTTGTAATCACATCTCTTCTCACTGGCGTTTGTGTTTCGATGGCTGGTGTGATCGGATTTGTTGGATTAATAATCCCCCATTTAATACGGCTGATAACGGGTTCTGATTTTAGAATACTACTCATCAGCTCATTCATCGCGGGTGGTGGATTCTTGGTATTCTGCGATACCCTCGCGCGCACTATTATTGCTCCCAACGAGCTGCCGATTGGAGTTTTAACCGGTATGATAGGAGGAATTATATTTATCGTCGTCCTGAATAGAATTAATAAGAAGTCATTAATTGATTAGCCTAAACCATGGATATATTTTTTGATATACAAGGGTTTACATGTGGATATTATAGAAAGTTCTATATAAAGAATATCAATTTCACGGTTGCTAAAGGAAGCTTAACAGGGATTATTGGACCCAATGGTTCGGGCAAGACAACTCTTTTTAAGGGAATTACGAGCGAGCTAAAAGCGAAGGAGGGCAATATCCTTCTTAATGGTAAAGAAATTGCTCAAATGAGCTATCGTGAAAGGGCGCGTAACTTTGCCATTGTAACTCAAAACATCGAAGGATCAGATATCAGAGTTGAGGATTATGTGATGATGGGACGAATCCCCTATCATAGCAAGTTTCAGTTTTTTGAAACCCAAAAAGATATTGAGGTCACCGAAAAGTACTTAAAGCTGATTGATATCGTTCACCTCCGTCATAAGCTAATGAATGAGCTTAGCGGTGGAGAGCAACAGCTGGCAAGTATTGCACGAGCGCTTACTCAAGAACCCGAAATACTCCTTCTCGATGAGCCAACCTCTCACCTCGATATTTCACATCAAGTTCAGCTGATGAACCTAATGCAAAGGCTTAACTTTCAGCTTGGGCTTACGGTACTGATGATCATTCATGATTTGAATCTAGCTGGCGAATACTGCGATTATCTTGTGTTACTCAACAAGGGTGAAATCTATAGGCAGGGTACACCCGAAGAGGTTTTGACCTATCAGCACATTGAGGAGGTGTACGGAACAGTGGTCATCACAAAAACAAACCCAATTTCGGGAAAACCGGTGATTTTTCCGGTCTCAGAAAAAAGTCTAAAACAGGTTCAGGATAATCGCGAATAATTTTTCTTGCCGATAAGGCTGTCTATAATCATTGGGATTAGCTCCGCTGAACTCGCAAGCTCGGTTGCTTCGCAAAGAACACTCCGAGTTAACGTCATCACGAGGTATGAAGCGATCTGATAATTCAAAGAACCAGTCTGTCATTCTCTTATTCTCTCCCAAAAACCCCTAGGGGTAGGGACTCGCAATAACGACAAATCACAATTAGCTTAACACTAGTTGCATATACCCTTCATTAATCATAAATTCATCGATAAAACAATTCGTGTATTCGTGGCTTAATTGTATTTACCCTGTATTAATCGTAAATTCATCGATAAAACAATTCGTGCATTCGTGGCTTAATTGTATTTACCCTGCATTAATCGTAAATTCATCTATAAAAACAATTCGTGTATTCGTTGGCTTAATTGTATTTACCCTGCATTAATCGTAAATTCATCGATAAAACAATTCGTGCATTCGTGACTTATTTTTTTCATCTATTCCTCAAATCATTACAGCGAATACAACAATACATCTCAAAAAATCTTCTTGTAGTTTTAATTCAGTTTCAATAATATCAATATCTTTGTATCAATAAATGGTTCTACTCCAAATTTACTTTAGAGTGGATTAAAAGGGAATCCCGTTTAATTCGGGAGCTGTCCCCGCAGCTGTAAGCTCATTTAAAAAAATCTTTTAATTACCTAGCCACTGTTCCACAAGTCGGAATGGGAAGGCCTAAAAGATCGAGCAAGCCAGAAGACCTGCCATAATACGAATTATCGTAGCTTTCGGGTGGAAAGGCGAAGTATAGAACAACTCAATTCAAGTTCTATTTTCACTAACATTCCGACTGGTACGAATGATTGATTTAATTAATCATTTGTAACTATGTCATTTAAGTCATTATTAATCTGGTTTTCGACCTGTTTTCTATTCGTACAGGTTCAGGCTCAAAAGAGCATTGCAGATAGTATTTATACTATTAAAGGTATTGATGTTTACGGTACTCGCTTGGAAGATTTCGCGGTTGGAGCATCGGTTCAGCGATTTGATTCCACGGCACTAAGAATCCATAAAACGGAGTCACTCTCCGATCTACTCAATTTTTCGGGAGTAAATATTAAGTCGAATGGTGCCGGAGGATTAAGTTCATTAATGCTTCGCGGTGGTGGATCATCACATACAGCTATTGTTTGGAATGGGCTAAATATTCAAAGCCCAATGAGCGGAAGCCTCGATTTCTCAATATTTCCAGTTAGCATGTTCAACTCTGTTAAACTTCAATATGGAGGCTCAGGGACGCTCTTTGGAAGCGGAGCTGTTGCCGGTGTAGTTCACCTATCAAGCGGAAATCTTTTCTCCATTCCGAATAGTGTATCCTTTACAGCTGGATATGGAAGTGCTAACAGTAGGAATGGTTTAGTGAACCTAAAGTTAGGGAATAGCAGAGTAGCCTCATCATTAAAGGTATTCTTCCTGAGTTCTGATAATGATTACGAATTCTATAATTCCACCAAAAGTCACAGCCCAAAAGAGCGCATTTCCAATGCCGGAGCATTGCAATTCGGGATTATTGGGGATGAAGCCTTTAGGTTGACAAAGTCAACTTCGTGGAATCTCTCGGGCTGGTACCAGAAGAGCAATAAAGATCTTCAAACTAGAATGTCCAACACCATTCCCGATAGTTCCAATCAAAAGGACAATCAGCTTTACTCCTCATCAAACATCAAGTACGCCAAAGATAAATTTTCAATTAACGTGAAGAATGGATTTCTTTTTGGGGAAATCGTTTACAACGATCCAGTAAATGATCTTAAAACCAACAATCATTTTAACTCCTTTATCAATGAGCTTGAAAGCAGGGTTAAGATTGCATCGAATCATGAGGCTTTGGTGGGATTAAATCATACCACTGAGATGGCCTTTTCGGGCGATTATAACAATAAAGATGCGCAAAGAGATAGAACCTCGCTTTTTGGTTCCTGTAAAATTGCTCTTTACAAGAGCCGCTTGAAAACAGTGCTTAGCTTTAGGGATGAAGTTGTTGATCATCAGGTAACACCTTTAGTATACTCACTTGGATTCGACTTCGCAGCCTATAAAAAGTTGACCATAAAAGGTAATTATTCAAAAAACTATAAGCTTCCCACTCTCAACGACCTATTCTGGGCTAAAACTCAATTCGCAGAGGGTAATCCCAACCTAAAACCTGAATCAGGCTGGTCGGGCGAGTTTGGAATAGATTATCACATATCTATTCAGAAGTTTCAATTGGAGAGCTCTATCACCCTTTTCCAAACCTATATAAATGATTGGATCATTTGGCTACCAACGTTAATCGATAATGCGAGCAAGTGGAAGCCATTCAATGTTGATAAGGGGAATACCTATGGTTCTGAAATTAAATTAGCGACCGCTATTCCGTTCAATAGAATTACGCTATTCGTTGACGGTTTCTATACCTATACTCATTCTCGAATATACAGAAACGGATCGTCCGAAGGTCAACCGATGATCTATACACCAAGCAATAAGATCTCTGGATCGTTCACATTCAAGTATCAAAATCTATTCGTTCGATATTCACATACCTACACCGGAGAAAGGTTTATCGATAATGTTAGTATACCTCTTCACTATTACAATCTAGGAGATATCTCTTCGGGATATCAGCTTAAGCTAAAATCGGTTCGTGCAGAATTCAACTTCAAGGTTCATAACATCTGGAATACAGATTACCAGCTTACAGCTTCATATGCAATGCCTTTGCGATACTACTCTTTAGCGCTAACTGTAGATATTAACTCTAAGTAATCACCTATTAATCGAAAAATCAACATGAAAAGAAACAAACTCTTAATTCTTGCTACTCTTACTATTGCTTCTCTAATCAGCTCATGTAAAAAGGAGGATCGTATTTTTGGTATTTATGAAAACGGTGCTTTTATAACCAACGAAGGAAGCTGGGGATCATCGAATGCATCGGTAAGTTTTTTTAACTTCTCAACAAATACTATTGAGAACAACATTTTCACTCTGACGAATGGAAGATCTATTGGGGATGTACTGCAGTCGGCCTATAAATCAAAGGATAAGATTTTCTTTGTTCTAAATGGATCGAGTAAAATTGAAGTAGTTAATGCTTCCGATATCACAGAAAAAGGAACCATTGAAGGTGTTAATAGCCCTCGATATCTCACTGTTGCTAATGGAAACGCGTATATCACCCAGTGGGGTGATGGAGGAACCGTGGAAGTAGCCGACACAAGCACCTTAGCAATTACCAAAACAATCGATGTTGGGACTGGTCCCGAGGGTATTCTCTACTCAAACGGGCTAATCTGGGTAGCCAATGGTGGAGGAACAGCCGTTGACTCAACCATATCGGTTATTGACCCTTCAACAAACGAGGTTGTAAAAACAATCAAGGTTGGTCATAATCCTAAAAAGTTAGTGGCCGATAGGAACGGTAACATCTGGGCTTTATGCTATGGCTATATAAAGTATAAACTCGATTGGTCAATTGAACTTGAAACACCTTCGCGCTTGGTGAAAATATCATCATCGACACAAGAGGTTTTGAAAAGTTTCCAAATCTCAACCAATAAACATCCAATGCAGCTGGAGATCAGCAGTAATGGACAAACCATCTATTATGGTGGAGGCTTTGGTTATATAGGCATTTTCGCAGTGGATATTTCAGCAACGGCACTTCCTACCGAACCAATAATAAAACAATCGTTTTATAACTTCAATGTGAATCCATCAAATAATGAGCTGTTCTGTTTAGAGGCCACATCATTTACTGATCCTGGAAAGCTAAAAAGATATTCCTCATCAGGAAAATTCATCATGGAATACGCTGTTGGAATTGGCCCAAATGGAGTTGTTTTTCAATAGCGAAGAATACTAGTTACTGGTTTCTAGTTGCTTGATGTTTGTAACTAGTTTTCTGTTAATCATAAATTGACACTTTTCCGCTTGACCCCTAACCCCTAAAGGGGGAACCATTCGCGTGGTCTTCCCCTTTAGGAGACTGAGGGGTGAGGGCCGAGCAAACATACTTTTAAAGTTAACATAACACTAGTAACCAGTAACCTTATTGAATTTAAACGATTTTCAAATAACCATTTAATCCTTATACTAATGGGTAAGATATATCTTAGAGTTGGTATCCTTTTAAGCACACTGCTTGGAATGGCAATGCTTCGCTTAATTCCTCATCTGCCAAACTTTGCACCCATTGGGGCAATGGCATTGTTTGGTGGGGCCTATTTCTCAAAGAAATGGCAATCGTTTTTACTCCCTTTAGGTGCACTGTTTATAAGCGATATTGCAATTAATTACATCGTTTACCAAAAGCTCGTACTATTCCATTCAATGTGGTTATGGGTATATGGCTCCTTTTCGTTAATTGTTTGTTTAGGATGGTACCTTTTGAAAAGAGTAAACATTAAAAATCTATTATTTGCGAGCTTTTCAGCATCTATTATTTTTTATGTAATTACAAATTTTGGCGTTTGGGTTGTTGATCCCATAAACCTTTATCCAAATACAGGAACGGGATTGTTTGCTTGCTATTTAGCTGGGGTGCCATACCTTTTAGGAACGATTTTCGGAGATTTTTTCTATTCAGCTATTTTCTTTACAGTTTTTGAGCTTGCACAATCCCGTTTTTTGATTCTCAAACCCATAAATGTTTGATATGGAATGTATATTTAACTGGAGCGGAGGTAAAGACTCCGCTCTTGCTCTTTTTAAGTTACGAGAGGAGAAAAGGTATAATATCCGATACCTTCTTACAACACTGAATGCTGAGTTCAAGAGAATTTCGATGCATGGGGTTCGGTTGGAACTATTGCAGCAACAGGCAAAAAGCATCGATATCCCATTAATTGAAGCCTATCTGCCCGAGAAAGCCAGCTGTGAGGATTACAATAGCTTAATGAATGAAACGTTAATCAAACTTATGGTTGAAGGGATTCATTATTCAGCCTTTGGAGATATATTTCTTGATGATTTAAAGCTTTATCGGGAGAATCAGCTTACGAAAATTGGGATGAATGCAATCTTTCCCCTTTGGAAAAGAGATACAAAAGAGGTAGCTCATGAGTTTATCGATCGGGGTTTTAAGTCAATTATTACCTGTGTTGATAGCCGTTTACTGGATAAATCGTTTGTAGGCAGGACTTTTGATAATCAATTCCTGAGTGATCTTCCACTGAATATCGATCCCTGCGGAGAGAATGGCGAGTTTCATTCCTTTGTAGTTGATGGACCAATCTTCAACACTCCAATTCAATGTTCATTGGGAGAAATTGTCTATAAATCGTATCCTATAAATGGAAAGGATGAGAATGGATTTTGGTTTATCGATTTAGTTCAATGATATTATTCACAATTCCATCATTCCATTCTCAAGCAATACTATTCCAAACTTCTACTCATACCTTAGTATATTCGCAGGGTTCTCCTTTGCAACTTTAATTGCATAGTAGCTAATAATCAAAACACTTAACAATATCGATACGATTAACGTGATTGCAAAATAGTACCACTCCATGTTTACATAAAAAGCAAAGCCATCGAGCCATTTTTTCATTGCGGAATAGCCTAGTGGCAATCCAATAACATTGGCTATGAAAACCAGCATCACAAATCGTTTCGAGAGATGAACAGTAAGTCCTAATGTTTCTGCACCCATTATTCTTCGAATACAAATGGTTTTCTTTTTCTGCTGAATGGTATATCCTGAGATACCAAGTAATCCGAGTAATGCAATACAAATTGCAATCCAGGCTGCTGAAAGCGCCAGCTTAAATGTTCTTTGATCGCCCTTGTATTGCTCAAGAATATACTCGTCAAAATACTCATAATCCCAAAGTTCATCGGGAAAAGAGGTTTGCCATTTCTCCTTGATAAGGTCAATGGTTTTGGAATTATAATTCGGTTTCAGCTTAATGCTTGCATTATAAAACATGGTTCGAAGCCGAGCAAACAAAACAGGTTCAATCGAACTCCTCAATGAAGATGAATGAAAATCTTTGATCACTCCTATTATTATCCCCTGAAAGCCTGCTACCTGAACCACTTCACCGATTGATTTTTCATTGCCGGGGTATCCCATTTTGGCAATAAATGTTTCGTTAACAATAAATGTTTTCATAGAATCAGGAGTCACTTCAGTATCCCACCAACTGCCAGCAACCAATTGAATATTAAAGATTTTTTGATAATTATAATCAACGCATTTTAGCTGAACTAAACTTCTTTCGCCTTTCTCTTTAAACGGAGATTGAAAAGACATCTGCGCGTTGGAACCTGAGGATGGTGCACCTAAGGAAAAGGAGACATTTTCTATATCCGAAATTGATTTCAATTCATTCTGTAAGGTGCTTATAACTGCTTTGCTATTGGATGGGATTGGGCAATTAATGATATTCTTGGTCTCGTAGCCCAGCTCTTTTTTTCTCATATACTGAAGCTGTACTGATATTATAATGGTTGAGATTATTAGAATTACTGAAACTGAGAACTGAAGGATAATCAGAAAATTACGTAAATAGTAGTTAACATTACCCTTTATATCACTGTCCTTGCGGAATATATCAACCGCTTTTACCGACGATACCTTGAGCGAAGGCAAAAATCCAGTTATCAGAATCAAAAGACTAAAAAGAATCAACAGGAAGGTACAAACAGAGGGTTGAGCATACACATTTTTATAAATCTGTCCATCGAGCATCGAACCAACAGTTGGGAGAATAAGTTCGGTAAAAACAATTGCAAACAGCAGTGAAACTAAAAGTATAATAACTGATTCAATGGTAAATTGTGCAATAACATTTTTGTTAACCGCCCCACTAACCTTTCGAACTCCAATCTCTTTCCTCCTCTTAATAAGTATTGTTAACGAAAGGTTTATATAGTTAATACACCCTAGCATTAGCACAAAAAAACCAATGATAGCTGCAATAATAAGATAGCTAAAATTGGTATACCCATTCAAATTGGAATCACCATAAATAGAATTTGTTCGAACATCCGATAGAGGTTGGAAATGATAATGGTCTTTGACTTTAGAATCAGAAACAGGAGCATTTTTAACGACAATATCATTTAATTGCTTCTCAAGATTTATCAAATCACTATTCTCTTTAAGAGCAAAGAAAGTTTGAAACCCAGATACTGATGTGTTCCAACTTTCTACATTGAAAGCCATCTCTAATTTTGGGTAACCCTTAAATGAAAGTAATATATCAAAGGGAATATTTGTAATATCAACATGATCTTTAACAATCCCCTTTACAGTAAAATTAAATTTACCCGATAGTTTGACTTGTTTTCCAACAACATCCAGTGAGCCAAACATTTTCTTAGCCATCGTCTCTGTCAGTACGACAACATCAGGGTCACTAAAAACACTTGGTGAACCAGATAGCCAAACCAAGTTAAAAATATCAAAAAACTCCTTTTCAACGTAAAGAAGGTTCTTAATCTTGAATTTCTGGTTATCAACCGAAAAAACATTATCCTCGGTATGAATTATCCTAGTAACACTCTCATATCCCGTCATCTCATTCCTTACCACGGGTGCAAGGGGATAAGGTGTTATCGCTTTATGCTCCGATGTGTTGCTATGGGTTGCATCACTAACAACACGATATATCTGCTTAAAGCGAACTTGATCTTTATCGTAGCTGAGTTCATGTATAATATATAGGTATATTAGGATTGAAGTGGTAATACCTATCGAAAGCCCAAATATGTTTATTAAGGTAAAGAACTTGTTTCTCCGGAAATTACGAAACGCGATAATTAGATAATTTTTTATCATACAAGTATTGTATTAATTATAGTAGAACATTACAATTAGTTTACCACACTAACCAAAAACATGTGGGTCAACGACATAAAATCACAATGATAAGAATACACAATAAGTAGATGTTTCATATTGATACAAAGGTAATCATAATAGGACAGTGTAAATCTCGTTCTTAAGGCTCAAATTATTCAAAGCGTTGATGCTTCGTTACCGGATATTTTAATACTTTGCAGAAGTTTACAATATTTATTCAAATAGTGTAGGTGAAAACTAAGATTTTTTCTACTTTTGCGCCCCGATAGATATACAAAAGGGGTCCAGTAGCTCAGTTGGATAGAGCAACAGCCTTCTAAGCTGTGGGTCACAGGTTCGACTCCTGTCTGGATCACAAAGAAAATCAAAGCCTTACATCTCTGTAAGGCTTTTTTAATTTCTATACGATGATCTAGATTATAAGATTTTCTCTGATTTCTGATAGATGACATTCCTTTCCTTCAAGTAGTTTAAAACAGCGTTAAAGCATTCCGGCTTTTTTCCCACAAGTTCAGGAGGGAATACTCCCTTATCGGTAAAAACTCCATCAAGTATCATCTGTGCCGTAGCGGTTGCAGTAAAACCAGTTGTTCTAGCCATCGAAGAGATTTTTTCAACGGAATCGTACTCATCGAAAAGATCATAAACGATTTCCTTCTTCACCCCCTTTTCTATCCCCTGAATAATAACCCTCATTATGGTGAACTCATGCTCTTCGGGGTCGAGTTTCCATGCTTTAAAGAATAACTTGGTGGTAAAATCGAAAGGGCTAATTGATTGTCCGTTGATTTGAATGGGATTGCGATCAAAAAATCCGGCTGCTTTAAATGCTTGAATTATCCGAATATGACCAGGATATCGTAACGTTTTCTCCTTCATATTCGGAATATTATTGAGGGTATAAACCAGTGAACGAAGGCCATCGGAGTTGAATGACTCAAGGGTTCCAATATTCTCGAAATCGATCAGTTCAGTATCGCTCATTGCAGGTTTAACAACAATATGTCCATTCTCCATGTAACGAGCAGGTCGGGTGTACTCTTCAACAACATCGCAGGGTGAGAATGGCGCTTTATACTCAAATGGAAATGTTCGAACCTTTGGTAAGCCACCAACCATATACTCCATGCTATCAATCGCCATCAGCTCATTATGGAATCCAGCAATATAGTTAGGCATCCCAGGAGCAACGCCACAATCCATTACGACAGTAACATTATTCTCCTTGGCTAAGCCGTCTAGATGCATAACATCCTCGGGAAGAAAGGAGATATCTACCAGATTCTTTTTACTCTTTATAACAGTTATCATCGTTTTGAGTCCAAGAAAACCAGGTACTGCAGAGATAACCAATTCAAAACTTTTCAAGGTAGAGTTTAGCTCCTCTGTATTGGTTACATCAAGCATTATTGTTTTGATATTGTAATTACCCGATAGGAAATCGAGAGACTTTATATCAATATCAGCAGATGTAACCTCATGCTTTTTGGAAAGGTCAATAGCTATCGCCTTACCGACCATACCTGCGCCCAGAACTATTATTTTACTCATATTAAGGTTTTTGATATTTGAATAATGCGTTTTCGCTAATTTATGAATAACATGATAATAGCATACAGTATACTCGAGATATTTAAAAAGTGCTATCGGAATTTTACAATTAAAATATTTGTGCTAGATTTAAGTAAAATTTCAACAATTCGCATATGCAAAAAAAGTTTATTGTCACTATTCTTCTTCTATCTACAGTTTCTTGCATTTTTGCTAAAAGCAGTAACGATTATTTCGCCGTAAATGGCACCCTTGAACTTGGCCTAACCAATGTGCTTGACCAAAGCAATATAAAGCTTCAGGGCAATTGGGAGTTTTACTGGAATCAGCTATTCGAGCCAAAAGATTTTAAGGAATCAACAAAAGTTCCAAAACCATTTTTTATTAAGGTACCCAAATCATGGACTTCCCAGAATGTTAATGGTGTAAAACTTCCAAGCACAGGATATGCAACCTATAGATTAGTCGTTCATAAAAAATCGGATTCTCAGAAAACAATATACGGATTAAAGGTTTCAACAGTATTCTCAAGCTATAAACTATGGGTTAATGGAAAACCGATTGCTAGTGCAGGAAGGGTAGGGAAATCAATAAAAGAAAGTATACCTAACTTTAGTTACCAAGATATTCCCTTTGTGCTTGATCCTGCAGAGGGTGCAACTGACAATATTGAAATAATATTTCAAGTTTCTAACTTTTCGCACCAACGAAGTGGTTTGCATTTCCCAATATTCTTAGGAACCTACAGTAATATTATTGCCGAAACAAGATGGATGGATATTCTAAACATGATAATCATCGGGATTATAATAATTATTGGAATCAACCATTTAATACTTTACCTATTCAGGAAACAGGATAGATCAAATCTTTACTTTGGGATTATCTGTTTGGTGATGATTCTCCGAAATATTTCTACTGGTGATAGAATTATCACTTATATTTTTCCGAATATTAACTGGGAGTTTCTTGTTAAACTCGATAATTTTTCTGGATTTGGGACAATACCTCTATTTGCTTTGTATTTCTATATGCTTTTCAAGGATGATTTTCCAAAAATAGTACGAAATATATTTCTATACACCGGTTTCGTTATAACTGCACTCGTGTTTATTACACCTGCCATTTTTTACGGAAAATTTAGAATATTCTTTGAACTTTATATTCTATTTGGAGGACTATACCTTACGTTTGGGGTACTACTTATTTCAACCATTCGAAAAAGATCTTCAGCATTTCCCGCATTTTTGGCAATGTTTATTCTTTATGCCACAGCAATTAACGATGTACTAAGTAGTATGGGTATTATCCAAACCGCCTATATTGCTCCATATGGTTTAGTCGGATTTATGCTTATTCAGTCTATTGCTATCAATAAAAAATCAGCGAAGGCAATTAATGAAAATGAGCTGTTAAGCATTCAGCTCACACATGAGAAGGAAAATCTAGAACACAAAATTGAAGAGAGAACTTCCGAACTACAATCACAGCACAATGAGTTATTAATGCATCAGGAAAAGGAACAACTCCAGAATTGGATAAATGTTGGGATTGCACAAATAAACGAGGTGCTTTCAAAGAATAAAGAGGACTTTAATCTACTCTCAAAAAACGTGCTTGTCTCCATATTAAAATACTTAGATGCTAAACTGGGCGCCTTATATGTTCTTAATACCGAGAATGCCAATAACCCATTCCTTGAACTAGTATCGGACTATGGTTTAAGCAAAGAGCTAAAAAGTCAGAATGCTATTATTGAGACCGACAGTGGGCTTATCGGAGCATCATTTACCAACAACGAGGTTCAACTTTTAACAAATATTCCTGAAAATTACATTACCATCAATTCTGGATTAGGGAATTCAATACCGAAATCATTGCTAATTGTTCCATTGAATTTTGAGGATAAAGTTTTTGGAGTGATGGAATTAGCTTCTTTTAAGGAGATTACTCCCATCGAACTTGAGTTTGTAAATAGGGTTGCATTTAGCATAGCGAATAATCTGAATACCGTAAAAATGAACGAACGCAACCTTAAACTAATCCAGCAGTTCAAGGAGCATTCGCAGCTAATGCAGGAGAACGAGGAGAAATTGAGGCAAAACCTCGATGAACTTGAATTTATTAGAGAACAATATGATTCACTAAAAAAGAGTAGCGTTTCCGAGAACTAGACCAATCAGAATATTTCACGAAAAATCAAATTAATAAATTAGTAATTAACTACCTCGCCACTAACTTCGAGGAATATTAACCTTTAGAATCCTCTGCTCGCGTTCGACTGAGTTCACATCTAGGTCTCGATATCTCTGTATGTCGGTCATTGCCGACAGGTTAAGGATTTTACATGCCGTAAACCTTTTTATTTCCTATATTTCCTTTAGCTGCCTGACCAAGGACTAAAAAGAATTAAGCTACGAATACACGAATAAAACTACGAATTAATCATGTAGTCATCGTTAAACCAATTCGTGCATTCGTGGCTAAGCTGTTTTAACCCTTAAGTATTCTGGTATAACAAGTTGTTCTTTGGGGGCAATATTGCCCAATACAGAGAAACTCCTGAGGTTAAAGAAAATGAACTACGATTTTTGAATAAAATCATTATGCTATTTACTGTGTAATCAAAGCACAACTAATATATTATATTAATTAACCAGATGACAATGGCCCGTTGGAAGGTTGGAGTTCGACTAAATGATTTTGTAAAACAAAACTAGAGCCTTAATGATTAAAAGCCTAAATACTTCTCAAGAATTGAGAAAAGTTCTTTGCTATTAATGGGTTTGGTCAGGTAATCGTTACATCCAGCAGCTTCGGCTTTTTGACGATCCTCACTAAAAGCATATGCCGTTTGAGCAACAATAGGTAGTTTAGGGTTAATGTGCCGTATTTCCATTGCTGCAGCATAACCATTCATCACGGGCATTTTAATATCCATGAGTATTAGGTCTATCTTTTTAATAGTGTTAACTAAATCAACTGCTTGAGCACCATCTTTAGCCCAAAGTATTGTTGCGCCCGTTAAATTGAGCAATTCGTTAATGAAAATATAGTTAACCTCCTCATCCTCCGCAATCAGAATTACTTTATTCCGCCAATCGGGATAATGATCTTCCTCTTCAATTTCCTTAATTTCACTAATAATATCAACACTTTGATGAATTCGATAAGGCAGATTGAAGAAGAATGTAGTACCAGAATCGAGTTCCGATTCCACCCAAATTGACCCTCCAAGAAGATTAACAATTCCTTTTGATATTGATAAACCTAAGCCAGTCCCTCCAAATTTCTTACCCGAACTATCTTCACCCTGACGGAAACGCTCAAAAATCATCGTTTGCATCTGAGGATCGATTCCTACTCCAGTATCTTTTACAAAAAAGGTAACCAAAAGATTATCTACAGTATAGCCAAACTCAATTGAGCCTCTCTCGGTATATTTTAGTGCGTTTCCAATAAGGTTTGTTAATACTTGCTCTAATCGACCCTCGTCAGTTACTAACTCAAGAAAATCAGTGCCTTCAGGAACAACTAATTTGATATCAACAGCTTCTCGTTTTTGAAACACCCGTTCTTTTCTATAAAAACGCAGCATGTTTTTTAAAAAGTTATTGATATTGAAAGGAGCAAAAATGACCGTCAATTGACCCGATTCAACCTTTGAAGCATCTATGATATCGTTAATTAGCTTTACAAGGCTATTACCCTTCCTACTGATAATCTCGATATACTGTTTTTTCTTTTCTATTGGTAGATTTGGAAGCGCCAATAGTTGCGAAAAACCGATGATTGCATTCATTGGAGTACGAATCTCGTGGCTCATATTCGCTAAAAAAGCAGATTTCAGCTTATCGGCCTCCTCAGCTTGCTCTTTAGCCGTGAGCAATTGATTCTCAAGTTCTTTTCTATTCAATGCAACTGAAGCCTGGTTAACAATTCCTTCAATTAATGAGTGGTCAATATCTTTCGATTTGTCAGTCAGAATGATTACAACCCCACCATAGCAATGATAATCCTTTACAAATCCGATTACAAAGATCTCGGTTATACCTAAAAATTTCTCAACCGATCGTGCTGCGATGGAGGAAAGATTTCCATCGGAAAATTCATGAAGAGATTTTTGGATCTTGAATAACTTCCGATTGGAATACAGATCAATAACCGCATCCGAAACCTGAAACCTTCTGCCAACGGGATTCCAGCCAACTACCTCAAGTAGCTTAGACCACGTTTTCATGTTTAATCCATATACTCCTTCTACATTTACAATTTTTTTTTCAGGTTCAAATGAAATTATAGCGTGAAGCGCTCCTGGCGCAAATTTCTCGAGTTGAGTCCCAACGTAGTGATAAATGCTTTCGGAAATGGGTAAACCAACTAATTGAGTTGCTGTTTGTGCTAGCGCTTCAAGTTTGTAGCGATAGCTATTCTGAAGACGTTCGTTGTTTTTCTGAGGAGTTAAATCATAGCCAATGGCCACGGCATTCCACCCCTCTACTTTAACGAAATCACTAAAGGCAGTCCATACAATATCTCGTAGATGTCCATTTTTTGTAGTGATTTGATGCTCCCAACTCGAAAGGGTTAAGCCCATATCAACAAGCTGCTTTTTTACTCTTTTTCTTAAATCAGCATCAGGATACAAGAGTTTAAGTGCACTCCTATTTTCAATAATCTCTTTTGATTTGTAGCCAGTTACACTCTCACACGCTTTATTCCAGAAGACAATTTCGCCATTATGACCAGTTGCAAAAACCATTACTGGGAGATTGCTCACAAGGGACATAAGGTTTTCTTTATCCTCTTTCAGTTTCTTCTCGTTGATTAAATTGGTTGTAACATCGTACACAGCACCGTGCCAATTAACAATTTGATTTGCGTTATCCCGTTCAACCTTAATTGTAATTCGAAGATGCTTTTCAATCAGATCAGGTCCAAAGTATCGAAATGTAGAGGAGAAAAGATTTTTCTCAGGGGTTTTATAAATATCCTCAAACTTTTTATTCAGAAGGATTAAATCCTCAGAGTTAATGAATGGAAGTACTAGTTGTAAACTGGGTTTCGTTTTTTCCTTTTTAAAACCGAAGATTCTATACGTTTCATCAGACCAAAAATCGACTCCATTTATCAAATCGCTCTCCCAACTTCCAATATGAGCAATTTTTTGTGTTTTATTTAGCCGATTTTGGCTTAGCTCCAACTTCTGGAGCAACTCCTTCTGATTACTTATATCAATAGTGGTTCCGACAATTAACGATGCTTTACCATCTTTATTTTTAGAGGCTATGGCCGCCCTTCCTAATAACCATTTCCAATTGCCTTCTCTTGTCATTGCTCTAAACTCGAGTTCTTGGCTTTCAACGACCGCTTCAGCAACCTCTTTTAATGCAGATTGAACCAATTGCCTCTCTTCAGGGTGAATTAGCTGAATAACATTTTCAAAGGATGAAGAGGAATCCTTTGGATCAAATCCAAGCTGACTATATAACTGGTTACTATATAAGATCTTCGAGTTGGTTAAGTCCCAATACCAGAAACCACCGCATTCAAGTATTTTAGCTTCTTTTAGCAGTTCAATCTTCGACAAATCGATACCGGATGATTCTTTCTTTGGGGTAGCCATATATTTTACTATCAACCAATTAAAAAATGATTCTCCGAAGTTACATAATTATTGGTAATCTAGAGTATTCCTCAAAATACATATTAACAATTCATAGCTTTTGCTCACATCATGCAAATAATATTTTAATGTTGTTAAGTAAGCGAATGATCTAGATTAATTGACGTTACGAGAAACTCAACGTCCACATAATTTGGATAACTGAGACTTCGGCATGAGCTCGGTCGAACGCTTGTTGAAGTTTACAGTGATCAGCTTAATTTAACGACAGTGAATAATATTTACTGAGAGAAAATCAACAAAGATTTTCATCTGAATTATCTGCATTAAGGATCAACAAATGGGTATCATTTTAGAATTGTTAAAAACTTTAGCAAAATTGTTAAGTATTTTATGAAATAAGCAACCAGCAATAGGTTTGTATTTATTTTATTTGCATAAAATTATGGAATTCTAAAAAATGAATAAGCGCCCTGGATTTAATTGCGAAAAGTTAAAACGTGTTCATCGTAAGGAATTACTTTTCAATACGTCTGAAATGGAGGTAATTAAAGTTTACTGCAAGCGTTACAAGATAAGTAATCAATCAAAATTTTTACGCGAAGCGATAATATCAACCGTTCTTCATACTTTTGAAAACGATCACCCCAAACTTTTCTAACGTCTATCCTTAGAATTTTGCAGTTAGCTTCACATTTATTCTACGCGAAGTAAGGTAGTTCGGCACTGCGTACATCCCCGATTTATTCTCCTGATTATTGACAGTTTGCACCCAAAGGTATGATATTGTATTGTTTATATTAAGCAAATTGAACACCTCCGCGCTTAGCCATAAACTCTTTAACCATTTAACACCATTCAGTTTTGTTCCTCCTTTTCCTGCATCATCCTTAAATACTTTGGTGAATCCGATGTCAATTCGTTTGTAGGATGGCATTCTCGATACTAGATCATATCGATCGGTCTTTGGCATACTTACGGGTAATCCGCTACCATAATGTCCACTAATGTGAACCCTAAATGATGGGTTACTAGGAAGATAGTCCTGAAAAAAAATTCCAAAATTTATCAGCTGATCGGTTGGTCTGGGATAACTTCCAGGGTAAATAGTTTTTCCATTATTATCAATATATGAATCGTTGGAAATATCCTCGCGGGTTCGCATTATCGATAAACTAGCCCATGATTCTGCACCAGGCAACAACTCACCATTTACTTTTAAATCGAATCCAGTAGCATACCCTTTTGCCATATTCAGTCCAGAATAACGAATGCTAACATTTTCGATCTTATAAGGTATTAGATTCGATAAATACTTATAGTACAATTCCGTTGTGAATCGAAAAGGACGTTGCCAGGTTTTAAATCGGTACTCATAACCTAAAACAAGATGTATAGATTTTTGCGACTTAATATTTGGATTAAGATTTCCATTGACAAATCTTAATTCCTTGTAAAATGGGGGCTGATAGTAAACTCCACCCGAAAGATGGAATGACAAATCGTTTCTCCATTTTGGTTCCATTGTAATTGATACTCTTGGGCTAAACAAGTATTCTTTATTATAATCCCAGTATGTTATTCTCGCTCCAGCCGAAGTAATGTAGTTGAAGTGATTACCCAAGAAATTAATTTCATCCTGAAAAAAAAAGCTAATCCGGTTGGATTGCAGATAATTCGAAGCCTTTAGGGCGTAGGAAAGCTTTAAATTATTGTTCGAGTAGGGTAACGAAAAACCCGATGAATCGATTAGCTCCCATTCACTTATCTGATCGTCGATTATCTCGCGTTGATATTTTACCCCCCATTTCAATTTATTTATTCCCGATTTCCAAATATTTGAATTATCAATTGCAAACACCTTTGCATTTAAAAAATTTCTTGCATGAGTTAACGAACCACCTATACCAACATTAATTAAGCTATCACCATAAGTAGATGATCCTAGAGAATTATCGAGTTCATTCAAAAGGTATTGACCAAGTAAATCATACGTTTCACGCTCATAGGTAACAAAACTACTTCCCGTAAACTTAATTAGGATATCGTTATTTGGTTTAATTTCTGCACTAACAGCTCCGAGGGCAGTCTCAAAGACGTTTACCTCTTGCCCTTGGTAGTATACCTTTAGCTGTAGAGCGTTATCAAATGTACCAAATCGAGTTTCTCGAATAGTTGGTGCAAACTGATATTTATTGGAGGAATAACTTCCTAAAAAACTCAGATTAATCTTGGACGTAACTTCATAACTTAAGTAAGATTGAAGATCGATGAATGCAGGGCTGTAATCTCCTTTAACATCAAGCGTATTGAGCAAATACTTTGAGGTTTTATACCTGAATCCGGTAATGTGCGTGAACTTTTTATTTTTACTTATTCCTTCAACTGTAGCATTCGTTCCAAGCAGGCTAACACTTAAATTCGCAGCATAAACTTGAGGTTTACGATACTTTATGTTTAAGACTGAAGACATCTTATCGCCATACTCAGCATTAAATCCACCTGAGGAGAACTCAACATCCGAAACCATATCGGAGTTAACAAAGCTTAATCCTTCCTGCTGTCCCGATCGAATTAAAAAAGGTCGGTAAACTTCAACACCATTTACATAGATCAAGTTCTCATCAAAGTTTCCACCCCGAACAGAGTACTGAGAGCTCAATTCATTGGATGAACTTACACCAGGAAGTGATTTTAGCAATGATTCAAAGCTTCCCGATGCATCCGGAATAAATTGAATATCCTTGATGTTGATTTTCTCGATATTACCAAACTTACGCCTTGAGCTAATAACCGAAACCTCCTCGATACTGTTTGATAGTGTTACAAGCTTAACATTAACCTCTTTCCGCTCACCATCCTCGACCTTTACGGCGATATTCTTGGAGACAAAACCTAAACAGGAAACGGTTACAATAATATTTTGATTCGAAACCACTTTTAGCCGATACCGACCATTCTCATCGCTCGAAGAGCCCATACTAGTGCCTTGTATCGTAATATTTGCAAGTTCGATGGGACGATTAAGAGTATCGGAAATTATCCCAACAACAAAACCTTTCCCCTGCCCTACCGCCAAGGAGATAGAGACAACAGAAAAGATAACTAGAAAGAATAATTTGATATTTATAATGAACCTAAATCTCATCCAATTGTCCTATTTTCTTTTAGTATGAATATTGCAATTCTTAAGCGAAGAAAACACTTTATTTTAATATCGATGTAATTATACTAATGAAATTGCAGTTTATTTTAACGAACATTTGTATAACAGCCCAATCCAATAAAAATTGCATCTAATATAAATTGTTTTCATTTTACTTAATTTCAAATTTTATAGTTCCTCAATACTAGGTAATATGGCTCTCGATATTATAACTTTTTTCGCTAGAATACTTGAGATTAAATATAACTTAGCCACAAATGCACGAATAGTTTTTTACTATGAGCGCTTGATTAATTCGGCATTTCATTCGTGAATTAGTGGCTTAATTCTTTCTAGACCTAGTCATAGCTGAACTTAATCCTAACAATAATAATTTGTTACACTATTGATTATTTGAGTTTTAAGTACATGTTAAATTAGAGAAAATTAAATACCCGTTACAATTCAAAAAGTTAATTGTGGTGCTCTGATGCAGTTTACCTTTAAACTTTGATTTTTGTCTTTTGCCTTTTGTCTTCTTACCTTTCCCTAATATGAATTCACCTTTAATCCTTCTATTATGATTGAACAAATTGAAATACAACTTCCTTCCTACCCAAGAGGTTTTCATTTAGTAACCGAGGAAATCGTAAGGAATCTACCAAGACTTCCAGAGAAGGGCATTTTAAACATCTTTATCAAGCACACCTCTGCCGCAATCACGATAAACGAAAACGCTGACCCTACGGTTAGAAATGACTTCGAGACCTTTTTCAACAAGCTTATTCCTGAAAGTACAAATTGGTTTGTTCATAACAGTGAGGGTTCCGATGATATGCCCGCGCATCTAAAAACATCCGTAATTGGTCAGACAATCACTATACCAATAACGAATGGGAAATTAAATCTCGGAATATGGCAGGGAGTATACCTTTGTGAGTTCAGAAACCATGGAGGGAAACGACATATTGTAATTACTTTAATTAGTTGATGAAAATAAAAAAACGTTCGATTAGAAATCACTCAAGTTTAAAAAAGTTTGATACTTTTGCCTTATTCGTGATTCAAGGTGTTTATCCAATTCAGCAATGCATTGAAAACATTGATTTAACTGATTCTGAAGATATTACAGATGAAGACTCTCTTCGTTTACTTTTTACATAACGTCGCCCTAAACGTAGGATTCCTTAAGCGTTTTGGCGGTCTGTGAGATTCTACTTCCCTCTTTCTTAGTTTCTATCATCCTATCAGTTTATTAACAATTCAGATAATAAAAGCATAACACAATATGGAAAAATTACTTCTACTTGGTGATGAGGCAATTGCTCAAGGCGCCATTGATGGTGGTTTATCAGGTCTCTACGCTTATCC
>JAYTVX010000016.1:0-13077 GCA_043743775.1 Bacteroidales bacterium
TAAATAATAAATAGGAGGTTCCATGACAAAACGTAATGTAATTATCATTGGTGCAGCCGGAAGAGATTTTCACAATTTCAATACTTTCTTCCGTGATAACGAGCAGTACAATGTTGTTGCTTTTACAGCAGCCCAGATTCCTGATATTGATGGTCGTAAATATCCAGCCGAATTAGCAGGAAAATTATACCCAGCAGGTATTCCTATCTTTGCTGAAGAAGAATTGGTTAAACTTATTAAGGACTTAAAAGTTACCGATTGCGTATTCTCATACAGCGATGTTCCTTACAATCGTGTAATGAATATCAGCTCAATGGTAAATGCCGCTGGTGCTAACTTTATGCTACTTGGCCCTGGTGAAACTATGGTAAAGAGCACAAAACCAGTTATTGCAGTAGTTGCTACCCGTACAGGTTGTGGCAAATCACAGACTTCACGTAAGGTTGTTGAGCATCTGATGGCTCAGGGCTTAAAGGTAGTTGCTGTTCGTCACCCAATGCCTTATGGCGACCTAGTTGCTCAGAAGGTTCAACGTTTTGCAACTGTTGAAGATTTAAAGAAGCACAAATGTACTGTAGAGGAGATGGAAGAGTACGAACCACATGTAGTTCGTGGTAACGTTATCTATGCTGGTGTTGACTATGAGGCAATTTTACGTGCTGCTGAGAAAGATCCTAGTGGTTGCGATGTTATCCTTTGGGATGGTGGTAATAACGACTTCTCTTTCTACAAACCAGATTTAACAATCACCGTTGCTGACCCACACAGACCAGGTGCAGAAGTTAGCTACTATCCAGGTGAAGTTAACATTCGTTTAGCTGATGTTATTGTTATCAATAAGATGGATTCTGCTTCTCCTGAGGGAATTCAAATTGTACGCGACAACATTCGCAAAACCAATCCAAAAGCAATTGTTGTTGACGGTGCTTCTCCAATCACGGTTGATGATACAAGCCTTATCGAAGGTAAGCGTTGCTTAATCGTTGAGGATGGTCCAACCCTCACCCACGGTGAGATGAAGATCGGTGCTGGTACTATCGCTGCTCGCAAATTTGGTGCTTCAGAAGAGGTTGATGCTCGTCCTTACTTAGTTGGTAAACTAAAAGAGACTTACGCCATTTATCCTAACATTGGTAGTATTTTACCAGCTATGGGATACGGTGAGCAACAGCTACATGATCTTGAGGCAACTATCAACAAAGTTGATTGCGATACCGTTATCATTGCCACTCCGATCGATCTTAATCGTATCATCAAGATTAAAAAACCAAACACCCGTGTTTACTATGACCTAGCGGAGATTGGACAGCCTGATTTAAAAGGAATTCTTGAAAATTTCGTTAAGAAACATAATCTTAAGAAATAGTTATTCTTCTAATTAATTTAAAAGGCTGCTCCAGCAATGGAGCGGCCTTTCGAATTTTTAAGCATAGGACATTTTTCGCATAAATTTTCCAATGGTATAATTATTGCTATTTTTGTTACGGAATTTAATATTTGAATGAGAAACTTGCTGTCAGTTATAGTGTTAATAATACTCTTTGCTCAACCCCTAAAAGCTATGGAGGACTATTCCATTCCTGACACTACAAATAAGGGAAATAATGCATCAAAAGCCTTTCCTAAATCAAAATTAGGTGTTGATATTATGGTGCTCATGACAGGAGAGGAGAGGGAGGTTGAAATAAGAAAATTTTCAGCGAAGTTCATCTATTTTTCTAAACCTAGCGAATTGACTATGACTCAAATCGATCGTAGGTTGGTTAATGTTATTTACTATCGTAGCGGACGAAAAGAGGTTATAACACCAAAATTGGTTGATATTCCCAAAAACGCCGATTGGGAAAAGATTAAAATTACCGAAGATCCTAAGGATGTTACCGGAACCATGATACAGATTGATATTATTGAGGTGATCGTTGAGGCAAGTACACGCGATCAGTACTACAAACCTCAAACCCTCGAGAATTCTGCATTTATTATCCTCAAGAAGAAAGCGGCAATGCTCAACGGGGAACTTGTGCTAATCAAGAAAAAATCGCACAGCCGACCATACGGCGAAGCCCCATCATTGAGAATTGAGGCAATCGCATACCGGAAGATCTAATCAGCAGTTAAAATTTCTATTCTACAATTTGGAAAGCAACCTGAAGGTAGTTGTTTACTGCTCCAATTAACTTTGTTTTAACATAGAATGATTGAGTGAAATACTGGAACGCCATGAATTCATGGTTAGGTACATTGAACTCATCGAAAAGGAGGATGTCCCCTTTTTTCAGGAATGGAGCGATGCTGGTAAGGATGTATAGCGTTGAGGAGAATAGATCGGCATCGAGATGGATAACCTTAATCCTTTCGCTGCACAAATCGTGTGATTTGGTAAAAGGGTAAAACGTTTCCTGGAATAGCCCCTTAATAAACTCAATCCGATTATCGTCGATGTTCGGAATTGCTGCATTCATATCGCCCTTCTTGAACAGTACTCCCCACGATTCTGGCAATCCTTCGAAGGTATCGAACCCGAAGAATTTCGAATTGGCGTTTTTGTTAGCATTTACCCACCATCGGAAAGAGAAACCCTGAGAAACTCCAAATTCAAGGTAATCGATAGGTGCGTTTGTTAATTCCTGAGCAGCTAAAATATTCTGGTAAAGTGTATATCTTTTTGAATAATCCCTTTTTGGGGAGTAGAAATCGTTATAGATTCCCTTGCTATCCTGCTTCGAAACCCATTTCGAAAGAGTTAACGTATTGAAGCCAAAAAGCATTGGCTTTCTTAGAAATCCAAATAGAACATGTGGTTTTAGAACAATAATCAGTCCTTTTAGAAATGCATTTATTTTCTTGTATAGTCTTTTCATTTTTGTTGGGATTTTGAAATAAATAAAGCGGTTACAAACTTATAAAAATTAATGTTAGATCTTATGGCGCATGGGTTGATTTAGATGGAATAAAAAAACGCGAGGGTCACTCGCGTTTTCGATATATTGGGAGTTACTTCTTTAAAAGGTCCCTGATCTCAGTTAGGAGTATTTGATCCTTTGTCGGAGTGGGTGGGGGTACTGGAACTGTTAATTCCTGTTTTCTTTTGGCCGCATTCATTGCTTTTATTACCATGAAAACTGCAAATGCAACGATAATAAAATCAAAAACAACCTGAAGAAAATTACCGTAATTCAAGGATACCGCAGGTTTATTGTCTGCCGATGCTTTCATTATAAATTTTAGGTCGGTAAAGTTCACCCCACCGATAAGTAGGCCTAAGGGGGGCATTATGATATCATTCACTATCGACGAAACTATTTTACCAAAGGCTGCGCCAATGATTATACCCACTGCCATATCGGTAACATTGCCCTTCATGGCAAAGGCTTTGAATTCTTCCGCTATTTTCATACGTGTAAAATATTTAACATATTAATAATAAATATGATACATAACTACCTCTAACTAGCTCTCCTGATCGTATGGAACGCCCATGGTTTTGTTGACTTCGTTGAGCTCGCAAGCTCGGTTCATGCTTTGTTGTAAAGACTTCAACATGGGTGGTTCATGTTAATCGAATTATTTGTTATTACTAGAACTTGTAGGAAAAACCTACACCAAGTAATTCTTTGAATTGTATTCTGGGTTTTAGTTCGTTGTTTTTGTCGGCAATTTTGATTTTATCATCATATATTAACTGGGTATTAAGATTCACAGAGATATACTTGTTTATCTTCAGCGCAATTAAGGTTTCCCAGTTAACAACAATATTCTGAGGGTCTATTATGTAGTTCGAGAATAAATCTATTTTTGTGGTAAATGAGACATTCTTCATGAACTCACTCGTGAAGTCATTTTTAGAGTAGATTAATCTCACGTATCCCCCGAATTCACTTTTAGTATTTTTGCCTTTATCCACCCCAAAAGCACCAGTATCTGATAAGGTTTGATCGCCAACGATTGTTACTTTGCCAGTAAGAGGTGCTACGAAAATACTTAGGTATGCATTGGGCTTATAGTCAATACCCAGAGCACCGATGATGTATGCCGGTGCGAATCGATTTGAAATCTTTGTGCGGGTTGAGTCTGTAGGGTAATTATAACCCACATCCATTTGTGTTTTAAAGTTTAAAAGCGCCGCGTAGTAAAAGTTTTTGAACGCTTCTCGACCATATTTCGATAGGAGGTCAATCTTATCGTCAGTTTTTTTTACAAAAGTGGCACTCTCTTGCTTTAATATTCCATAACCTAAATCCAAGGAGTTATCCCAAACGTTTTTACCTTTCTTATAATTGGCAAATACGCTGAAAATTCCATTTAGAGCGATCGAATTTTCACCCCCGGCCGCCCAATTGGTGAGAGATGTTTGTGCTAAATTTAGACCGATAACAGCACCTTTTCTCCATCCCTTTGTTGTGTCGGCTGATTGAGTCTTTAACGTTTTTTCAACCTCGGTAACTTGTCCGTACAATGCATTGAAAAGGATAACCAAAAAAATAATTGCTGTAATTTTTCTTAACTTCATATTGGTTTTTGGTTTAGTTCAGTTGATATATTTAAGTAAAAATACAGGTTTACAAACAAATATGAAAGGATAAGGTTAACTTTATTTATGAAAAACAACAATCGATATAAAAAAACAAACCCCATTAAAAATTTGTTTTTAACGGGGTTTGCAACTATTACGAGTCTTAAATGAACTCGAGTTTTGAGTTCATGGTAATGGTTAATAATTTATACTTTTTGCAGGATATAGCTGAAGTAAATAAGATCTCTGTTGGCGAATTGTTTGTAAACAACTGATTCCTTAACGCCTGCAAACTCTCTGAATTGATTTGCAAACATTTTAGGAACACTCTTTGAAATATCAGTCATTCGGCGATCATGATCCTCGTCTAATGCTTGAATTACGTTTGATGTGATATCTCTTTTCTTCATTACAGCCATTTGAGAATCATTCAGCTGCTTTTCGAGTTCATCCATCTCGTGAGAGTATCTAAAGTCGGTGAAAAGGAAATGACCTCCAGGTTTGAGAACTTTTTTCACTTCTTTTAGGAAGCGGTTCATGGATTCGTAGCAGTGCGATGATTCTACATTGATAACCGCATCGAAACTTTCGTTGCCAAATGGCAGATTTTCTGCATCACCCTCAACGAATGTTAGCCCTTCTCGTCCATGGTTTTTATTGCAAAGTTTTACAGCGTTACCTGAATAATCTAGCCCAACCATTGTGCCTGGTTTATGGTATTTCTTAATCATAGATGCACCCCCACCACGGCCGCTACCTACTTCTAAAAGGGACTTATTCTCAAGATCAATTTCTTTGGCAAGATGATTGTATAGCTGAAAGGAAAGGCGGTTTACTTCATCAGAGGAGTCCAGTTCAGGTTTTACTTCATATCCGTTGATCTGGGCATACCCATAATTCATGAATGACCATTGATCTTGCTTGATGAAACGAGCCATTAGCTGATACATCCATTTACGGGTGATTTTACGGAATCCTGGAATCCCCGAGCACATTTTAAGATATAATTTTACAAATAAGGATGACATTGTTTCCCCTCCTCCTCGAAGGTTTTTTAAAATTAAACCTGTCCAACAGTTTCTCTAATTGTACCTCCTTTACCCTTGGTGTGTCCTCCTAAAGTTGGGATGGTTTCTAATGCTTGTAGTCCTGTCAGCCCTAAGCAAAGCAAAAGTAGTAAAAAAATTTTATTTTTTTGTGCTTCAAGGAGTCCTTCCTTCAAAAAATCCAGCCATATAGAAAAATACCCTAAACCTTTATAGCGGTTTCAGCTGGGGGGTTAAATTCACCTTCCCAACGAGCAATTACCGCTGTGGCCAAGCAGTTGCCGAGTACATTCACCGAGGTCCGTGCCATGTCCATCAGCTCATCAATACCAAGGATAATATAGATGGGCCAAGTGGGTAAACCGAAACTGGCGGCTGTGCCTAACAGGATTACAAGCGAAGCTCTTGGAACTCCAGCTACGCCTTTACTTGTAAGCATCAGTGTGAAAACAATCAGCAACTGTTTGTCTATGGAAAGGTGTATTCCGCAAACCTGAGCAACGAAAACTGTAGCCAGCGAAAGGTAAAGCGTTGTCCCATCGAGATTGAAACTGTAACCAGTTGGCATAACAAAGGCAACAATTTTGCGAGGTACGCCAAACTCTTCCATTCGTTCCATTGCAATGGGTAGTGCTGATTCGGAACTGGTTGTGGCGAAGGCGATGGTAACAGGCTCGGAAACGGCCTTAATAAATCGTTTTATGGGTATGCGGAACAGAAGAGCAATTGGTAATAAGACCAAACCTAAAAATGCTATTAGCGAAACATAAAGGGTTGCAAGTAGTTTAAATAGATTGAAAAGGATATCGAGACCCATATGCCCAATACTATAAGCAATTGCTGCAAATACAGCAAAAGGGGCAAAGTACATGATGATCTGAGTAAACTTAAACATTGCCTCTGCAAGAGATTCCGTAAACCTGATCATTGGGATCTTGTGCTTATCCTTTAGCATTGCTACTGCAATACCAAACAGGATGCTGAACACAACGATCTGTAGTACCTGTCCCTCGTAAATGGATTTGGCAATATTCTCGGGGAAGATATGAAGAATTAGGTCAGATCCTGTTACAACAGCCACCTCGGGGAGGTTTGCCTGATTTATTGCTTCAGGAATTACAACGCCAACGCCAGCTTGACTAATATTGATAGCTAGAAGTCCAATTATCAATGCTAAAGTTGAAACTATTTCAAAGTATAATAATGATTTCCATCCCATTCGTCCAACCTGTTTAAGGTTAGAATGACCAGCAATACCCACAACAATTGTGGCGAACAGAAGGGGCGCTATGATAGTTTTTATTAAGCGAAGAAAAATCTTACTGATTACGTTCAGGTTCACTGCAATTTGAGGAAGGTCGTGGCCAAACTCAGCCCCAACAATCATACTTATCAAAATCCAAGTGGTAAGCGATTTCTTAAACATTGCATAGCCAACTAGGGTCGCGATGGCGATCCACCGTGAAATAATCAGAACTGTAGTATTGATGCTGAATAATCCGTAATGATTTCCGAGGTTAATTACCGATACTACGAATAGTAAGGATAACATTCCAATTAAATAGTAGGCAGGAACCTTACCATTTTTCGATGATTTATTCTCAGCTAAAGGAGCGCTGTTCTCAGTTTCCAATTTGTTTGATTTTGGTCATACCCTATATGCAAACATAATCATTATTGTGATTTGTGAAAACCTAAGGGTTTAAAATATACTTATTTCAATAGGATCTGCCCGTAGATGCTTGTTTGTAAAGTGATATAAAATAATACTTTATGGCTATTTTGATTTCAGCTTTTGACTCGTTTTAATTTCAAATTGTATAACCTAAAGTAGAGTAGAAGAATCCCGATAAAGTATATAATTGCGATGAAGTGCCTTTTGAAAAAGAAAACCTTATAGCTATCCAATTGTAAATATCGAAACACATCCTCCAAGTTTAGCAGGTAGGCAATGCAAATAATAGCTGAGGGCAAAAAATCCTTACTAAGGATAGAGTAGGAAATAACGAAGATTAATGCTGGGTGTGAGTATCGTTCGTGCATCTGCGTATTGAAAAAGAAGAATAATAGTGGAATCAGTGAAGCTGTGAGCATGATTTTCTCTATTGATATCGATTCTATCGATTTCCTAATCACCTTATTATAGGTGACTTTTAGTAAAGGCCAAAGAGCTATGAATGATGATGCAAAGAATAGTAATAATCCCAGATGTTTATAGGTTATACCCATGAATAGGCCGTTATCGGGGAGTTGTGTTAAGTCGCTTTTGAAAAACCAAAACCAAACATTGTACGCATTCATTGAGACAACAGGATACTTGCCGAAAGAGTTGGTGATTACATCAACTATTTTCAGAAAATCTCCTTTCAATATGAATGGAAGGAGTATTAGTACCTGTAGTGTTATAACCGATAATAACCATTTTAAAATATTTCGTGGGCTAAATTCTTTTATAAGCAAAGGGAGTATCAGCAAACCTAAGATAGGTAGGAATATAATTGCCTGAAGCTTCATATTGATAGCCAAAACGAAGAATAGGAGTGAGAGGAGCACTTTTTCCTTAATGGCAAAGTAAACCGAAATGAATACAAATGTTGCGAGGATACCATCAACCTGTCCCCAGATGAGGGTATTGTAAAATACAGCAATATTTAGGAAGAAGAACATGGAGTAGAAGAACCATTCATAAGGATTCCTGATTCTCTCCTTGATCAATTTAATAATAAAAAGGCCGCCTATAAAATCGAATATCAATGTTGAAATTTTTAGGAGATAGATATTCTTTTCGATATCCTCTAAGCTACCCTGAGTCAATCCGAATAGGTATAGGAAATACTGGTAGAGTGGGAGGTAATCGGTCCATGATTTATAGGCGTTACCTAGCCCATTTGTAAATAGATGCTTTGTCCACTCCCTCCAGCAATAGAAGTCCCCGCCGTGTCCAGTATTGGGAAGGATAATAACGTAGGTTATAAAGATTAATAAATAGGCAGCAAGAAACTTTTTATTGGTTTTAATCGAAGATAGGAGATTCCCCATTTGTTTTAATCTCTTTGAGTTGATTCCCCGTCGCTAAGGGCGAAGAATAATAAATTTGTGCATATCACTAAGCAAATATATTCATAAATAGTATAATATATTCGTTTTGTTTGCCATAATATATGCTTTACGAAATGCTATTTGTCCGTATTTCTATGGGCTGTAGTTAACACGCTTAGGAATGAGTGTTTAGAAAAATCAAAAGGATACTAGATATAATTTCTTTAGATAGGGCAGGAGAAAAAGCATAAAGGAAATTGGTTGAGCAACTCCTTGCTCAGTTTTGACAAAACTTCATTTTAATAGTTTGGTTGTTACCACAATTTGGACATTTTTTAGTGGTGACTTCAGTCACCCCTTTTGTAACTGTAATTGTGGATTCTGAAAGATCAACAAGACCACACTTGTCACATTTTAACCTAAATGTTATTGAAGAATTTTTTTGTTTTGATATTTCGCCACCAGAAATTGTTACCATGATTATTTATGCTATTTGATTTATAAAAACTAGTAAAAACATTCCCTTATTCTTGAATATTATCTCCATTCAGGAAAGTTCTGCAAGTTACTTCAATAGCCTTTTATCTGTTTGAAATTTAGGTTAGCAAAAGGTTAACATCAGCACGATTTTAAGTAAAATAAGCTGTGTTAATTGATTTGAAAATACAGGTTGGAGTAATCGGGTCCAAAAATTAAACTGGGGATAAAGCCACGAATACATGAAAAAATAAATTTTGTGGAATTCTAAATCAATGAAACTATGATTTTGTGAAACAAAATTATTTAGTCGAACTGATCCCGAACTTGGTCGAGGGATCTATAGGGTAATATTGCCATCGGCGAACTCGCAAGCTCGGTTGGCTTTGCCGAACTTGTAAACTCGATTTTTTAAAAGGAGGCAAGAAACGATTCTAGGTTTTGACTTGTTTCTAAATTGAGTTTTTTCCTTAACCTTGAGCGTGATACCCTGATACCATCGGGACTTTGGTATAGCAGCGAGGAGATATCCTTTATGCTCATTCCAATATGGATAAGCGTACAGAGCTTGATTTCAGCCGGGGATAGATCAGGATATTTCTCAAGCAGGTTTGCATTGAAATTGGGCTTGACGTTATGAAAAGCAAGGTTAAACTGATCCCATCCTCTTGTTCTAATTTTATCGTCAAGCAGATCAACCAATTTACCCAATTCTTGGGGTATTTGTTGGTTTGATCCCTCTAGGGCTGATAATTGTTGAAGTTTATTTTTTAAATCAATGGTAAACTCGTTGTCTTTTGTGAGGTTAAGTGTTATTTCCATTAGTTTATGGTTCTTTGCCTCAATGCTTTCCTTGTGGTATTTTGATATCAAAAGAGCGGAGTTTACTCTTGCCTGAAGTTCAATGGGATTGATTGGTTTGCGTAAGAAATCAACAGCACCTGCTTCTAAAGCAATTTTTAGGTTTTCAGAGGTAATCATAACCCCTGAGGCTACAACAAATGGAATATCTTTAGTCGATGTTATGCTTTTAAGTCTACGGATCAACTCTATCCCATTCATTTCGGGCATATCCCAATCGGTTATGATTAAATCGGGAAGAATCTTTTGAGCAATCTCGATGGCTTTAACGCTTGAGCTCGATTGATGAAGTGTATACTCAGGGTTTGAGTGTTGAAGCGAAAATACAATTAATTTAAGCGATTCAATAGTATCGTCAACAATAAGAATATTAGAGTTACTCATTTCTAGTGATTTGTTAATTTTAAAATTCATTTGCTCTGCCCTCACCCCTCAATCCCCTAAAGGGGAAGACTGTGCGCAGGATTGCCCCTTTAGGGGTTAGGGGTCATGTAGGAAGGCGTCAATTCATGATTAACATAACACAGGTGATATTAACCACTTGCTATACTTGCCCTGCTGGCAAAGTAACACCGCATAACTGGACGTAAAGGGAAAACTATTAGTTTCCCCCAAATAGTTTCATAACAAGTAGGGTTACTGAAAGACCTATTAAAATTATAATGGTAGTCCAGCTGATAATGTTATTTAGTGGTTTATTCACATACTGACCCATAATCTCCTTCTTGTTAACAAGCAGTATCATACATATTAAAACCACCGGCAAGAGTAGCCCATTAAGTACCTGAGACCAAAGTGAAATCTGAATTAGTGGAGCATTGGGAAGCAGAATAATACCTGCAGCAATAACCAGAATACTTGTGTATAGTGTGTAAAATTCAGGAGCATCTTTCCATTTCTTGTCGATGCCCGCCTCAAAGCCAAACGCTTCAGAAATATAGAAAGCTGTTGCAAGTGGTAGTATGGTTGCTGAAAAAATCGATGCTATAAAAAGTCCGAACGCAAAGACCTGAGATGCGATAGCTCCAGCCAAAGGTTTAAGGGCCATTGCAGCATCTTTTGCCTCATTAATTATTATTCCATGCTTATTTAAAGTTGAAGCACATGCAACTACAATAAAAAAGGCGACCACAACTGTTGCTGTACAACCAACTACAATGTCGATGATGGAGTATTTAAAATTCTTCATCTTCAACCCTTTTTCAATTACTGAGGATTGCATATAGAAGAGCATCCAGGGTGCAATGGTTGTACCAATAAGCCCAATAATCATAGCAATGCTCTGACCATTAACCTCAAATTGAGGGCGAACAATTGCTTTGCCTATCTCGCTCCATTCGGGATTACCCATCAGCGCGGAAACAACATACATCAGCAAAGAAAGACTGAATAGTAAAAAGATACGCTCAGCGATTTTATAGGTTCCCTTTACAACTAATAGCCAAACAAGCATAGCCACTATTGGGACGGATAAATATTTACTAACCCCTAGTACTTGCATACTACCAGCAACTCCAGCAAATTCAGTGGTTGTGTTTCCAATGTCACCAATTAAAAGCCCAAGGAATATGAAAAAAGTAATCTTAACCCCTGCGCTTTCGCGAATTAAATCGGCTAATCCTTTTCCTGTAACTATACCCATACGGGCATTCATCTCCTGAATGACAATGAGCACAATAAAGGATGGAATTAGCGTCCAAATGAGGTTGTAGCCATAAATGGCACCTGCAACTGAGTATGTTGTAATGCCACCTGCATCATTGTCAACACTTCCGGTAATTATTCCTGGGCCAAGGATTGCCAGGAAGATTGCAATTTTTTTAAAGAAATTCCGATTTCTCAAGTTCAATGCCATGCCGCCTACCTTTTGAAAGTTCTACGTTTGTTAACTAAATCCTCTACAACGTCATCAATTACAACCATTCCTTGAAGTAAGTTCTGCTTATCGATTACTGGTATAGCAAGTAGGTTATACTTTGATATAATCTCTGCTATATCGTCTATCCTCTGGTCATCATAAAGGTAGATAGGTTCTTCTTTCATAATCTGGTTAATGGTTGTCTCAGGTTCTGAAACAATCAAATCGCGAAGCGTGAAGAAGCCAATCAGCTCCTCATTGGTATCGGTAACGAATAGATTGTATAGCTCAACGGCTTCGGGTTTTTTAGCGCGAATCTCCCGGATAACATCTTCAACCGTTTTTGTTGGATTAAAAGCAAGGATATCAGTAGTCATGATGCTTCCCACCGAGTCGTCCTCGTACTCAAGCAGCTCCCGAACCTCCTGGGATGATTCTGCCTCCATCTCCATCAGTAGGCTTTCAGCTTTTTCATCCTCGAGTCCATCGAGAATGTCGGCAACTTCATCGGCGGGCATCTTCTCGAGAACATCTGCCATCTTATCAACAGGTAAACTTTCAACCAGTTGAACCTGCGCGTCGGGTTCAAGTTCCTCAAGAACGTCGGCAGCATGCTCTGCATCGAGTGCCGAGAAAATGGAGGTTCGTGTCGCCCTTCCCAAATCTTCTATGATATCGGCAAGATCCGATGGGTGGAGGGTGTTAAGTTTAGAGTAAACCTTTGATAGTTTAATGCTATGGCTCGAGAAATCGATGGCCTGCACATCATCCCAGATAATATACTTGGCCGGGATGTTGACTTTAAAGATTGATAGGAAGAACTTGATGGGTTTCTCGATATCGATTCTGCGGAGTAACCCTTCGATTCCAATATCTACAGCTACTGCGAATGTACCACCAATAATATCAACTAGCCTTATATCATTAACCCGCACTAGTTTACGACCATTGAGATCAACGATCTGCTTGTCGAGCATAAATTGGGCAAGGAAAAAACCACTACTGATAGTCTCTTCGTTTAGTTCAATAATTTTATTGCACTTAACGGTTAACCGACCTTCAATCCTGAAAACATCGATGAATTCAAATGAATAGATCATTAAACCCTTTTTGGTTTTGACCTTGACGCCAATAACCTTGGGTTTATCGGGAGTATCGTTGGGATTAGCTGTAAGGGTATCAACCAATAAATCTTTTACAATCCCGATTTTTTTTCCTTCGGAATCGTAAACCCTTTTTCCAATAATACGGCTTAAGTAAAAAGTTGAAAGATTTGCCATATT
>JAYTVX010000017.1:0-1655 GCA_043743775.1 Bacteroidales bacterium
AAGGGGTTCATCCTCAATTATTCCGCCAATCTGGTTCTGTCCGGTGATATCTTTATAGGTAAAAATCTTTTCAACTCCCAGTAATTCTTCTGCTTTAGAGATATCAAGTTGTTTGATTTTACCATGTGCAATTGGAGATCCAAAAATTACTGCATGAAGGGTGCCCTTTTGAACCAGAATATCATCGAGATAAACCGATTTGCCTGTTACATGATTAATGGAATCTATGTTGTTCATTGTATATCTGTATTAAGGAGGAGATCACTTGCTAAAACCTTTTTTGGAAATAGTTTTAAAAAGTGAGCAAAGAAAAGTTGACGAAGTAGCAGTCTCTTATACTCAATGCTACCTCGGACATCACTGATAGGTGAAATTTCACCTTGCATTGTAATGTTGGCTTGAATAATGATGTCAGCTGAAATTGATTTATTTTTAAGAAAATTGCATGTTTTGCTTAGGAATAAAGGTATTGGGCTAACCCCTCCAGCTGATAGGTAGCAATCCTTAATTTTATCACCTTCCATTTCAATCTGAATTGCGCTATTCACGCTAGCGATATCAAGGTGCGTTCTTTTGCTAACCTTTTCAAAGTTGAATAGTATTGGTTTTACAGGTAACGTGAATACTATACTCTTTATGATATCTCCCTTGTTAATGTTAAGCTTTTTATATCCAAGGTAGAATTTCCTTAAAGGAATCGATCGACTATTTGTATCATCGATTATAGCATCAGCATTTAGGGCAAGAAATATAATACTCAAATCGCCAATCGGGGATGCATTCACAATATTCCCTGCTATTGTCCCCATATTCCTTATAGGTTCAGAGGAAATCAGTTTAAAATAAGATGAAAGTTCTGGAATAATATTTTTAATTATCGTCGATTGCTCTATTTCACTTGCTGTTGTTGCCGCTCCAATAATGCATTTACCATTTTCAACTTTTATCCCTTTTAGATCTGCTCTGTCCTGAAAAAGGTTGATATCTGATTCTGCCAATTCTTCTGACCTTTGAACCATGAGGTCTGTACCTCCTGCAATTATTAGATCACTATTATTAGCATTGTCCGGCTTTGCTTCTATTTCGCTTAATCTCTTTGGGATAGGAATAAAGTAATCGGGTAGATATCGTTTCTCAATAAGCCATTCAATAGGATTATTGATGCTTTTATCTTGCAATAGCTTTGATATATCTTCAGCGGCTCTTTCAATCGATTTATAGCCCGTACAACGACAGATATTTCCGCTTATTGATGCAATTGCTTTCTCTTTACTTGATTTTTCGTTTGATAAGCTATGAGCTGTTAGTGACATTACAAACCCTGGCGTACAGAATCCGCATTGGGTCGCTGCATTTGTAACAAATGAATTCTGAATGGGAGATAAGCACTCCATCTTTATTCCCTCAATGGTTACAATGTGCTTGCCGTGTGCATTACCAAGAAGCGTTAGGCAAGATACAATGCTTTTGTAGTTGACTTTCCCATCCTCTAATCTTCCCTCAAGGACAGTGCATGCTCCACAATCACCTTCCCTACAACCAATCTTCGTTCCAGGTAAATTCGATTCGTACCGAATGAAATCGAGGAGTGAACCTCCAGAAGGTTTATCAGTTTTAATGAGCTGATTATTTAGAATGAATGATATCATAACTCG
>JAYTVX010000018.1:0-24725 GCA_043743775.1 Bacteroidales bacterium
TTTTTTAATAGCCTGCCCTGTTTCTTATTACATTATGAACAAATGGCTTCAGAACTTTGCCTATAAAACTGAGTTGAACTGGTGGATTTTTGCCTTGGCGGGGATTGTTGTGCTTGCTATCTCTTTCATTACTGTAACCTGGCAGAGCTGGAGAGCAGCATCAAGAAATCCGGTGGAGGCGTTGAAGTATGAGTAGATATTTTCTTTCTATTCCAAATGCTTATTAGCGATCTCCACTGCCTGCACCACCTGAATTGTTCTGTGTTGAATCTTAATTATAGTTAGCTCATACCCCTCTAAAGTAATTTTATCGTTCAACTTGGGGATACGGTTAAAGTTGAAAAGCATTAAGCCTGATAGCGTATTATAGTTTTCGCTAATGGTAATGGGATGGGGGAGATAATCGTTAATATCGGAAAGAACACTTGTTGATTGGATGATGTAGGTTCGTTCATCCTTCTTCTCAACAATAGGACGTTCATCATCATCCTCATCCTGAATCTCACCAACAAGTTCTTCAAGTATATCCTCAAGGGTAACTAGTCCTTCTGTGCCACCGAACTCGTCAATGACAATTGCAATATGTAGATGGCGTTTCTGGAACTCAGCAAGAATATCGCTGATCCGCTTGGACTCAATAACGTAAAAGGTTTGATGGAGCAGCTCCTTGAGATTAAAATCGGTATTACGGTAATGCCCTTTGAGAATATCCTTAGCGTAGGCAATACCTATAATGTTATCGATCGAATCCTGATAAATAGGAATACGTGAATAGCCGTATTCTAGAATCTTTTCGATGATCTCATTTTTGGGTAGATCGATATCTATCCCAAATATCTGCTGCCTAGGCACCATGATCTGCTTCACGGTGTGGTCGGTAAAGTCAAAAGCATTCTTGATAATCTCATAGTTCTCCTCCTCGAGAGCACCACCTTCCTTACTTTGTTTCACCAGCAGTTGAAGTTCATCTGTACTATGAATATCATGCTCCCCGCTGGGTTCGATGCTAATCATTTTTAAAAATGCGTTTGAAGTAGCATTCATCAACCAGATGAAGGGTTGGAATATTTTATAGAACAGGTTAAGCGGATAGGCAACGAATAGGGTTGTTGATTCTGATTTTCGAATAGCGATAGACTTGGGCGCCAACTCCCCAAAAACGATTAGTAGCATTGTGATTAGTAAGAACGCTATTGGTAGCGAAATAGCATGAAGGGTTTCGGGGGCAATGGTATGGTTGAAGGTCGAAATAATTTTAGTAATAATATTGGCGACAATTGGTTCTCCAATCCAGCCCAATCCAAGGCTTGCAAGTGTAATTCCAAGCTGTGTTGCTGACAGGTAGGTATCAAGGTGCTTGATGATATGCTGCGATTTTTTTGCAATCTTGTTTCCTTGCTCCGCTTTGATCTGGATTTGTGAATATCTTACCTTTACAATGGCAAACTCAGCAGCAACAAAGAAAGCGTTAAGAAGTATAAGCGAAATGGTAATAATAATATCGAGTAGCATTATATATTAAGATATGTTGAGGTGCAAATTTACACAAATTTTAGCTCAATACACTAAGCGAGAGATTCAATATCTTCATTATAATCGTACTGCAAATCCTCATGAAGGGTCGATAATGCCTTTTTAATCCTCTGAATTTGTCGTTGGTAAAGATTGCTTAGTATTATACTTGTAGATATTGGCAAATTCGATTCTTTCAGTTTTGAACAGAAATAGAGAAGTAATTCAACCTCTGTTTGCTTAGAACCGGAATACTTGATGTATTTATTGGTATTACGGAGCGTTTTTCGAAGACTTTTTTTAACAAAGTATAGATTGGACTTATTCATCCCCTCAAATCCTAGGTCGATTTCGTTTTTTATTCCTTGAATATAACCATGTTCATCAATTGCCTCAAACAGCAGATAGGTAAGTAGCTCCTTGTTCTCTTTCTTGTATTTGGCTAAACGCATACAAAGCCCCATAACCTGATCGGGGCTGAGCTTAATTAACTCACTTTTCAGTTTATTTAGCGAAGCGGTTTTCAATGATTATAGGGATTAATGATAAATCAAATAGTCAATGTCGTTGACTTAAGGAAATTAAACTCTAGCAGGTCCTTCGGACGCTACTAGGTTTTCCTTTTAAACTTGACCTTTCAGAGTCGATAGTATCTGAAAGGGTCTGAAAAAAATCGCTAAGTCAACGACATTGAATCAAATAGCGTAAAATAAAACCCAACCGTTAAAGAAACGTTCGGGTTTCTAATAATAACCAAGTTAATACTATAGCTTTTCTGCTTCCTGCTTTGCTTTTTCAATTAGAGCCTTACCCTTGGCATCTGCTTCATTAATCAGTTTTTTAGCGGCCGATTCGCCCCCTTTTCGTAACTCTTTTGCAGCGGCTTTTGCCGCAACTGCAGCAAACCCACCTTCTTTATTTCCCTCGGCAATAAGTTTATCGGCATTAATATTTGCTTCCTTACGGATTTGATCTGCTAAAACAACCGCTTCGTCGTGTAATCTAATGGCTTCCTTCTCGGCATCAGCAATCAGTTTTTCAGCCTCTTCCTTGGTATATTTCTTTCCCTGCTCCTTAATGGTTTCTTTAACAGTCTCTTTAACCGATTCCTTTGAGTCATCGTCACTACCGCCCCAATCGGGTTTCACCTCGGGGTTAGTGGTTGTTCCTCCAATCTTAACATTCAGCTTAATTTCATCGCTCAGCTTAACGTTTAGCCCTTTTGAAGCAGCCTTAGATGTTAATACGTTGATCAAATCGTTTGCAGGTCCAAGTGATGTTCGAGGAATACCCATCTTGGCTTTGAAGTTAAGGGTTTGATCGAGCCCCATATCGCCCCCAATATTCATCTTGAAGCTGGCTATCTTGGTGTCGAATGGATCGATATAGATACGACCATCTTTTATAATGAAGCTGAGATTTACGTCTTTCATCACTGGATTTTTGAGAGCATCGTTCTTAAGAATACCCGCAAGAGTTCCAAAAACCTTTGAGTTGGTAAATCCGATGTTATCGGATTGTAATTTACCCTTTGCATAAATTGAATTTAGCACTGGGCTCATAGTTGAATCGAGGGTAGCAGTCATGGTGAATTGGGTGGATACTTTTCCTTTCACCTCTTTTGCTGAAGCGGCTATCTTACCGAGCATCGAGAATGATTTAATGGTAGTAGGGATATCAAATCCGGCAACCTTCATATCCAAAGCCACTGTTGGTTTTTTGATATTCTGAGTATTATACTCTCCGCTTACATTCAAAGATCCCTCAAGCATATTCATGTTCAGGTTGTCCATATTTACCTTACCATCCTTAACCCCAAGATTTCCGTTGAGGTTGGAGATATCCAACTTGTCGTAGTAAATATGGTTGATCTTGGTATGCATTGTAAAGGCGATATTCTTCGGTATTTCAAAAACTGACATGGGAGTCACCGCTTGTGCTGTATCTACAGGAACCGATTCACCCGTTAAAAACTCGTTGGCATCAAGTATGTTTGAGGTAACGTTAAGATTCCCTTTTATTGTTTGGTTATTGAATACGTATGGGATAAAATTCTCCAACCTCCCATTCATTTTCAGATCGCTCTTTCCGATTCGTGAGTCAAACGAGGTTAGATCAACAAATTTTGGGCTAAAGTTCATTGTAGATTCAATGATTTTGAATCCCTGAGGAAGATCGGGGCTGTTGAATTCGAAATTGGTTAATCGCATCATTCCGTCAGCCTTAAATTTTTCGTACTGCTGCTTCTCGATGTACGACATTCTTCCACCAAACTGAATATTGCTCTCAAGCAATCCCTTAATCTTCATACTATCGAGAGGTATAATATCGGCTAAGCTAGTAAAATCAACCTTCCCTTTGATAAATCCAGCAACCTGCATATCGCTCATCGGTGTGCTGATGTGAACCTGAGCATCAAATGGATTACCTGCGAGCTCAACATGAAAGCGGTTTACATCAACGGTGGTGTTATCCATATTGGCACCATCAAAATGCACCTTTGTATCAACGTTGATATTTTCAGCTGATTTAGGGAGTGAAGGGTACTTGAACATGGCGTTATCAACAACAAATTCAATATCAGCATTTGGCATAACCTTATCGTTGTAAATTCCCTTTGCAGAGCCTTGAAGTTTAACTTTTCCTGATGCCAGTAATCCTTCAAAGCCCTTCATATAGATTGTTGGAACTAACGAAAGCACCGATTTAAAGTCAACCTTATTGGAGTTAAAGGTTACATCAACATCGATATCGTCTTTAGGCATCTTCACTACACCAGCAAAGTTCATTACTACTGCATTTAGGCTGAATTCATTATCCTTAAAGGTGTATGCGCTCTTTACCATATCTGCACCTATATCTCCATCGAAACCAACTTTTGCTTTATTAATGTACTTTAATCCGTCCATTGTAAAGGTGAATGCATCAGCGGTAGATTTTATTTTTAGGTCGGTGTAATCCATTCCCATATTTCCGGATAGCAGGAAGTTGAGATTACTGATGGTTGCCGACATATTTGATGAATCGTCGATGTACTTGATAGTTGCCTCGCGAACCTCAAATTTTCGGAGTGCAACCTTAAGACTTGAGGCTGATTCAGGGGTGGTTTCGGTGGGTTGCTGAACGGTAGCAGGTGATGGTTTTACAATATCCCAGTTTACCTTTCCCTCGCGAGTGATACGGGCAGTAAGCCTTGGTTTTACAAGCAGAACCGATTTCACCTCGATATTCTTCATCCCGAAAACGCACATCAGGTTAAGGTTTACGCTAAAAACATCAAACGAAACTAGCGTATCATTTGCAAAGTTATCGATACCAACTACGGTTAATCCCTTTAACCCAACGTATAGGTTTGGGAATCCCTTAATTAGCGACACCTGAAAATCGTTAAACTCAACCTTAGCGTTAACGCTATTATTAATCTCCTTCTTTGCCAACTTCATTAGCTGTGGCTTGAAGACGATTGGCACGATTATCAGAGCAGCTATTATTAGAACAATCAGGATTAGGAAAACCTGAATACTTCGCTTCAACAACTTTTTCATGATGTGATTATTTTATTATTCAAAGGTAAATCAAATTCGATATTATCGGAACAAATAATTATTCAAAGAATTTAAACAAAAGGAAAAGATTTTTCGGGTACAGATAAAATGATTATTAATTCATTTCATCACTGCTATTACTGTATTTTTCAATCATTTTATTTAAAAAAAGAACTCTTAAAAAAATCAACATCATACAAGGAAATAAAACGGTTTGAAGGAATCGGAATAGGAAATAGTTAAGTGGCCCCCAAAAGATTAGAAGGGCAAAACCGATAATTAAGCAGATATCAAAGGTCATCAGCAAGCGATTTCCTGCTCGAGATATAAAAACCAGTGGGAGAGGTTCATTAAATAATTGACCTGAGCCATTTCTGATAAAAAAATATAAGCAAAGAGTGAATAGTATTGGTGATATAACACCAAAAAGGAGAAGCAGATAGGGTGAGGGTAATATTTTAAAGCTATAAATTAACCCGGCAGAAAAGTTAATAATAAGATTAAAGGAAAAAGAAGTACTGGTTCCAACTAGGTTTTCAACCCAATGGTGGAGAAGGCTATTTTTGTTATTCTCAGACATTCTCTGTTGTTCTTATGAGTCCACAAAAATATACTCTTATTTTTGATAGACCAAATATGCATTAATACTATTCTTTGTAAAGATTAATTAGATCGATTCGCTTTCAACAATATCATTATATGTTCATTTTTTTAGTTAAATCTCAAGAGATCATGACCAAAAATGATTATGGAATTCGAACCACATTGTACCAAGTTTTAAGATTCTAATATGTATAAACGAAAATTGGTATAACTTTGGTGTTTGAGAAAACTATCAAAAATCGAATTGTTTGAAAAAGACACTAACCACAATATCAATTATTCTGCTGATTATCAGTATGTTTTCGAAATGCGCCAAAATAGTCGCACCTACAGGAGGACCTAAGGATACAATTGCACCTATTTTAGTTCGAAGCATACCTGCAATGAACTCACTCAATTTTAAGGGTGAAAAGTTAACTTTAACTTTTAATGAATTTATTGTACTCAAGGATATTCAGAAGAATTTGGCCATCTCACCGCCAATGGTTAAGAAACCAATAATTAATCAACGAGGAAAAAGCATTGATATTCAACTTAAGGAACTTTTAAAAGAGAATACGACCTATTCCCTCTATTTTGCTGACGCAATTGTTGATTATAATGAAGGGAACCCTTTAAAGAATTTTGTTTTCGCCTTTTCCACAGGTAATATAATTGACTCGCTAACCGTTTCTGGAATTCTGACCAATTCATTTACTCTATTACCCGAGGATAATGCATTTGTAATGCTTTATGACAAACAAAACGATTCGGTTCCTATTAAAGAGATACCAAGATATCTCACGAAGACCAATAAGAAGGGATTATTTATATTTAAAAACCTACAACTTAACGATTATAAAGTTTTCGCACTAAGAGATAATAATTCAAACTACAAATTTGATCAAGTTTCTGAGGATATCGCTTTTCTCAATGAGTCCTTAAAAAAAGAAATGCTTAAAGGCCCATCAACCATAGATACAAGCAGGTTTGCAAAGAGAGAACTTTATTTAAACATGTTTAAAGAGAATAGCAGGATTCAAGCCTTAACGGGTTTCTCCAGACCTCAACGAAGAAAACTAGCATTGCCATTTACAAAAAAGCCCGAAGGACAGATTATCTTAAATCCATTAAACGTCAAGGTTGAAGGTGATTGGTTTGTAAGAGAAACCAACCAGCTTCAAGACTCGGTAATATTTTGGATTACCGATGATCGTATAAGTTCGATTGATACTCTTAAGATACAGGTTTCATATCTAAAGACCGACTCTTTACAGCACCTTCAACCCAAATTAGATACACTTCGATTTATTTACGTTGATAAAGAATCACCCCGCAAACGCCGAGGCGACAAAGATAAGGATGAGGCGAAAGTTATATATCTAAAAGCAAAATGTAGTTTTATAACATCTCAAATAGTTAAACCAACAATACCTTTTGAGATAACACTCCCTACTCCTCTTAAAACGATTGATGAAAATTGTATATCGATCACAAACCTCACCGATTCATCAACAATTGGTGAAATTAAATTGGTGAAGGATTCTTTGAATCCTCGATTGTATCGATATAACTCCACGTGGGCATCAGATGTTTACTATAAGCTAGTAGTGCTTCCAGGAGCTTTTACATCTATCGATGGTCTTGTGAACGATACCCTTAAGGTAACATACAAGGGAGCTAATCCTGAAAATTTCGGGGTGCTTAATATAACTTTATTGAATGTTAAACAAACAGTCATCGTTGAATTGCTTAATGATAAAAGGACTCAGGTTTTTGAGCAGAAAATAGTTCAGCCTGGCGAAAAGGCGATAATTAATTTTATCGCTCCCGGAAAGTACACCTTAAGATTTATTGAAGATTCTAATCATAACGGGAAATGGGATACCGGTTGGTATTTAAAGGGAATACAACCCGAAAAGGTATTTAATTATGTTGAAGGAAAAACAAAAGGGGTACTTAATATTAGGGCAAATTGGGAGAATGAGATTACTTTTGATTTTGCTAAATAAATAAACCCACCAGTATGTCAGTCTTATTAAATTTTGCAATGTTCCCTACCGATAAGGGGGATAGTGTGAGCCATTATGTAACCAAGATTATTAAGCATATCCGTCGCTCGGGTTATTCAAATCAGCTTACAGCAATGGGAACATTAGTTGAAACTGAAACACTCCACGAGGGTTTAGCTTTGATTGATGAGGCGTATAAAATATTGGAGGAGGATTGCGACAGGGTTTATGCTACTATAAGTATAGATATTAGGAAGGGTAAACTTGGCAGAATGGATACCAAAATTCGCTCGATTGAGGACAAGTTGGAGGGAAAAGATTAATCTATTTTGAAATATTAATTTCATCGAAACACTTTAGAATGAGGCGATATATTTTAATAGCACTTCTTATTTTTCCAGTTTTCTGCTGGTCTCAAGTTTATGTGGGAATTAGAACAGGATACTCCCCATTATCTACAATAGCATTTAAACCAAACCTGAAAGCAACCATCTTCACTGGTAAGCAGCTCGATTACGGTTTGGTATTAAAATATTTTGATAATAAGTGGATTGGGGTCCAGGGGGAACTTAACTATACACAGCGGGGGTACAATCGGCCTTTCCGAAGTACAAACGATACGGCCCAACTTCGTCAAGTAAATAACTACATTGAATTACCCATGTTTCTTCAGATACACATAAATTTAGCCGGGGTATATCTTCATGTTAATGCTGGATGTTATGCTGCTTACCTGCTTTCATCCAAGCAAGGGGTCGATACTTCGGGATTGATGGTCCTTAAACATTACCAATTTAATATTCTTCGTGATAACCGTTTTGATTATGGCTTAATCGGCGGTGCTGGACTTAGTCATGAGTTTAGCTGGGGAGTAATTCAGGTTGAGGCAAGAATATCATATGGATATGCCGATTTGTACAAGTATACATACTCTGGGATGCCCGAACAATCAAAGGCGATTGTTCAAAACGTAAGCATAAGTTATATGTATAATTTCAGTAAAATGGGCCAAAAGAAAAAACAAAATGGGAAACAATAAAAGATATCAGACTATGCGAATAGTTACAATTGCTTTAATACTACAATTGCTTATTCTAAAAGGATATTCCCAAGTTGGATATACTCAAGAAGGCACAGCATCCATCTATGCTGAAAAGTTCGAGGGTAGAACAACCGCATCGGGCGAGAGCTATGGCTTTCGAAAAGCAACTTGCGCTCATCTCACGCTACCGTTTGGATCTCTGGTAAAAGTCACTAACCTGAATAATAACCAGAGTGTAGTGGTTCGGGTTAATGACAGAGGACCATTTACCCCCGACAGAATTATTGATCTTAGCCGGTCCGCGGCTGAAAAACTTGGATTTGTTAAAACTGGTACTGCTAAAGTTCGAATAGAAGTCGTTGAAGGTCCTTTGAATACAACTCCAAATCAAGCAAATTCTCAAAATCAGATCACAAATACGCAAACAACAAATCCGATTGTAATTACAAATAACGAAGAAAAAAAAGTTGAACCATACTTGGAGAGTGAATTTTATGATTTAAAAGTGAATCTAATTCAACCTAAAGGATTTACCATACAGGTTGGCAGTTACAAGGAGATGGTCAACACGCTTAGAATCGCTAACGATCTGAAAAACTCCCTTAAAAAAGAAGTTCGTGTTCAGGTCACTACTGTGAACAGCGAGAAGATTTACAGGTTATTTGTTGGAAGTTTCTCTTCGCGTAAAGAGGCTGAGAGTTTTAAAGAAAAGGTTAAGAAGATCTACCCCGATTGTTTTATCGTTGAACTAAAATAGTAAGCAACAACCCAAAGAAATTGAGATATACCATTATTCTGCTCATCAATCCTTTACTTCAAGACTAATTGTGCTTTAGGATTGATTTTCGACGGTATATTTTTAATTAAACAGTAGCTTAATTTCCTGAAAAAAAATTATCTTGCCCCCTAACCTAATTAAATTATGAGAAGATTACTCTTACTTTCTTTATGTTTCTTTTTCTGGTTCTCAGTAGTTGCACAGGACGAGAACCATGTTGTTGGCTTATGGCTAACCCAGAATGGAGACTCAAAGGTGACCATTAGTAAAGATTCTAAAGGCAAATTCTCCGGGGAAATCACCTGGCTTAAGGAGCCCAATAGGAATGGAAAACCCAAACTTGACGATAAGAACCCAGATGTTACCCTACAGACTCGTCCAGTTTTGGAATTAATGATTCTTAGCGGTTTTAACTATGAGAAGGATGATAAGGAGTGGATTGATGGGAAAATTTATGATCCAAAGGAAGGAAAAACCTATAAGTGCTTGATGTGGTTTGATGAGGATCCGAATGTGCTTCACGTTAAAGGCTATATTGGATTTTCGTTGATCGGTAAACAGGTTATTTGGACTAGAGAAAAATAGATAATATGGGAATATTCCGGATATTTTCTGATTTCGTCCGGCTTTTCTATCCTAACCTCTGCATGGTTTGTCACAACGACCTTGCTGAGGGAGAGTCAGTGATTTGTATATCATGCCTATACCATATTCCTAGGACTCGGTATTGGTTTGATGCTGATAATCCTGTTGCAAAAATATTCTGGGGGCGGGTGTTTGTTGAAAACGCCTGCTCCTTTTTCTTTTTCTCAAAGGGGAGTCGCTACCGCAAATTGCTCCATCAGTTAAAGTACAACGGTAAGAAGGAGGTTGGTTTCGTTCTGGGAAAGGAGTTTGGCAACGAACTAAAAAAGGTTGATTCTTATAACAGTATTGATTTTATTGTTCCAGTCCCGCTTCATCCCAAAAGGTACAAGCAACGCGGGTATAATCAGGCCGAAGAGATTGCCAAAGGGCTACAGGAGAGTATGGGAATCCCAATATCTATTAAAACGCTTGTTCGATCTGAGTATACCGAGACTCAAACGCGGAAAACCAGAACCGAAAGGGTAAAGAATGTTTCTAAAGCCTTTCGATTAGATAATGCACAAGATTTTAAAGGGAAACATATTTTGATTGTTGATGATATTGTTACCACGGGTGCAACCCTTGAGGAGTGTGCTGCAATAGTTCTGGAAGCGGAGGATGCTAAGGTTAGCATTGTAACATTAGCGTATACATCACTTTAGTTCCCGCTACCCCAACGATTAATTCCAGATTCAAATCCCATAATATCTAAAACCCTATTTACAAGGGTCATCTCAAGCTCCTCCTTACTGTTTGGTTTGCTATAGAATGATGGGCTTGCTGGATAGATAATTCCACCTGCAAGTGTTATCGTTCTCATATTCTCAATATGGATTAGATTCAATGGGGCTTCGCGGGTTATGAGCACTAATTTTTTTCTCTCCTTAAGCATAACATCCGCCGATCTTGATATCAGATCATCGCTAGTACCCGATGCAATACGACCTAGAGTACCCATTGTACAGGGAATTATAATCATGCTATCGTAACCAGCCGAGCCTGAGGCTACGGGTGCAAAAAGATCATCGCTTGAATATTGATGAATAAGCTTTGAATTTATTGAAAATGATCCAATCTCATACTCCCAAACCTTTTTCCCGTTCTCCGAAAAAATTAGAGCAACCTCTGTAAGTCCGTCCTCAAAGGCAATTAATTTTTCGAGCAAATGCTTTGCATAAATTGAACCGCTTGCTCCCGTAACTGCAACGATAATTTTATTGGGCATGATAAATCCTTTTTTGCAAATATATACTAATAAAACTTTGACAGATTTAGAAAAGTAAACGAAAAATCAACTTTTTTGCCCCAAACCCAAAGGGAGTGAGTTGAAATTTCTGCTTTCACCCTTTAGGGCATGGGTATAAAAGCAGAAAAATCATGCAATAAGTTTAACGAATCAAATTAGAGCTAATTAAAAGCGAGATAATAAACAGTAGAAATTTGAAATTGTTTTTATTCGGTTTAATCTTAATCAATTCATATATTAGTAGCCCTAATTTTAAATAATATACTTATGGCTAAACTGATTGAAAAACCACAAATAATTGAAGCTGCAGGCAATAAACCAAAAATAATCGAGGAGTACTTTGGAAGGGTAACAAGTGGAACCTCCGATGTAAGCATTGCCAGAATGAAAAGTCCCAATGGCTGGCTTGAACCCGGACAATGCCCTGCGTTCGATGAATACACTGTAGTTTTAAAGGGAACTCTTTGTGTAAAGACAAAAGAGAAAGTCTTCGAAGTCAAAGAGGGACAGGCGATCATTATCTCCAAAAATGAGTGGGTTCAGTATAGTTCCCCGTACGAGAACGGTGCTGAGTATATTGCTGTTTGCCTTCCAGCATTCTCTCCCGAAACCGTCCACAGAGATTAACCTTCAAAGGGTTAACGATTGTTCATATTTTATAAACAATTTAATGTTTTGGGAGATCAATTTTCCCTAACTTTATCCATATAATCAAAACGTCTTTAACGATGAAAACCCTCTGGATTTCAATCCTATTAGTATTTACATGCATAGCTGCCAGTGCTCAGAATGCTGGACAGCCCAAAATTTCGGAGATGAAATGGGGTCTTGATTATAATCTACATATAAAACTATCAAATGATACTAATTATGTAATGGATGTAAGGGGGTTGTATCACACCGGGAAAAATCTTTTTATCGACACAACCGACCAATCAACAACCTACTATCCGGTTACGTTAGATGATGAGTTCATACAATTCTTGAAGGATCAAAAGTTGAATGGGAAGGATGAAATCCGCGCGGATTCAAGTCAAACTGGTCAACTCAGAACATTGTGGTCAGCACTACACAAAAGTCTTGGCGGAGGATACGTACATTTTATTAACTGCTTAATATACACGCTGGAATCTAACCAGATTTACTTTACCGATCCGATTATGCGCCGACCTGCCTCCAACTGGAAGCCTAAGCCAATGACCGAATCTTTTAAGCGGACTCATAAATGGGAGTACTATATCCCTTACGACCAAAAACAGGCAAAAAAAGAATTTCGCAAACGCAAGGCGGATGACGATTTGAAAGATTTACAGGGTATTCCCAGCAGTTTCATTGAACTATTCCAGAAGACATCTCAAAAGCAGTATGAGCAATTCCGAATGGATCAAAAAAAGCAAATGGTATCTCAAATTGATATTGTTAGGCTTTTGCTTGGAGCGAAATATCTTGGGAAGGAGCAAATACAGTACATACAAAGCAAAGTGCTTACAGCTGTTTTAAGGTATAATATTAATACGTTACCCTCGGTTATAATATTCGACGATTACAATGCCGCGGTATCAATGACATTAGATAATACTGGGTATAAGATTGGCTATATCGTTTTTCGCGATCAGAGCACAATAAGTGGGGATGAAACCCAGATGCGTTTTAGAAAAATAGAATTATTGATTAAAGCTGTCAACGATGCAAACGATAGGGTGTTTAAGAAACGACTACAGAATTATTATCAGAAAAAATAGTTTAAACGAATAAAGAAAATAGTTCCGACCTATAGCATATGGTCGGAACTATTTATTTTATAGAAATCAATGAATATAAAGGGTTTAATTACCAATCAAATTCTTTGCCAAAAATTGCTGTTGCATGTTGTAATGACCTTAAAAGTATTATTTTTGCATGTTGCAGTACTGTAAACTAAATGGCTGTATTTCACATCAATTTAAACTATTTGAAATGGAAGAGAAGAAGAGAGTTAAGATTAAGGAGCTGCTTTTAAATGGACAGGCTGGTTCCGATGTTTTAGCAAAAGGATGGGTTCGTACCCGTAGAGGTAACAAAAGCGTTGCTTTTATCGCTTTGAACGATGGTTCGACCATTAATAATATTCAAGTAGTTGTTGATGTTCTGACTTTTGATGAAAATTTGCTAAAGGATATCAGTACCGGTGCGTGTATTGGAGTTTATGGCAAACTTGTTGACTCTCCTGGTTCTGGTCAAAAGGTAGAGATACAGGCCAGTAGCATTGAACTTTACGGCGCAGCCGATGCAGCAACATATCCTCTTCAGAAGAAAGGCCATAGTTTGGAGTTCCTGCGTGAGATAGCCCATCTTCGTCCACGCACTAATACTTTTGGCGCTGTTCTGCGTATTCGCCATGCAATGGCTTTTGCCATTCATAAGTATTTCAACGATAAAGGATTTTTCTATATTCATGCACCCATCATTACATCGTCCGATGCTGAGGGTGCAGGTGCGATGTTTAGGGTTAGCACTCTTGATCCCAATGAACTCCCTCGTACCGATGAGGGCAAAATCAACTGGAGTGAAGATTTTTTTGGGAAAGAGGCAAAATTAACTGTTTCAGGGCAGCTTGAGGGCGAACTAGCGGCATTGGCACTTTCGGAGATATACACTTTTGGTCCAACTTTCAGGGCTGAGAACTCTAACACTCCTCGCCATTTAGCAGAATTTTGGATGATAGAGCCTGAAATGGCCTTTTACGATATCATCGATAATATGAACCTTGCCGAGGATTTTCTAAAATATTTAATCAGCTATGCGCTCGATAACTGCATGGATGATTTGGATTTTCTTGCTAAGATGTACGATAACGAGCTGATTGATAGGTTGAAATTTGTTGTGGATAGCTCCTTCGAACGATTAACATACACAAGGGCTGTTGAGATTCTCGAGAAATCCGATCAAAAATGGGAGTTCCCGGTATTCTGGGGTGTCGATTTGCAGTCGGAGCATGAGCGCTATCTTGTTGAGAAACACTTTAAGAAACCCGTTATCCTTACCGATTATCCAAGGGATATTAAGGCTTTCTACATGAAGCAGAATGATGATGGAAAGACGGTACGGGCTATGGATGTTTTATTCCCTAAAATAGGAGAAATAATTGGCGGATCACAAAGGGAAGAGAACTATGAGAAGCTCTTAAGCAGAATAACCGAAATGCATATTCCTGATAAGGATATGTGGTGGTATCTCGAAACGCGTAAGTTTGGAACAGCACAACATAGCGGGTTTGGACTGGGATTCGAACGATTGGTTCTTTTCGTAACAGGAATGAGCAACATTCGTGATGTAATTCCATTCCCTCGTACGCCCAAAAATTGTGAGTTCTAGAATAAACTAGCTAAATGGAATGATGGAACCGAAACGATCCAGTAATTGATACTGCATGATGGCGTAGTCAATGATGGAGTAATGGGAGGATGGAGGTAAATAGTTAGAATAAACTCCAATACTCAATCTGCAAATTATTATTAATCTTATTGTTAACAAATTTTCATGCTCAAGCAAAGGCTGCAACAAAAACTGTTACAAAAGTTATCGCCCCAGCAGATACAGGTAATAAAACTGCTGGAGATTCCTACCATGCTGCTTGAGCAAAGGATTAAAAAGGAACTCGAGGAGAACCCAATTCTCGAGGAGGGCGACGATATTGACGATAAGCAGGATCAAGACGAGGAGATTACCGAAGAGGAAGCTTCTAAGGATGATGATGAATTTACCCTTGACGATTACCTGAATGATGAAGATATTCCATCGTACAGACTAAATGCTAATAATACCTCAAAGGACGATAAGCACGAAAACATTCCTTTTTCTATTGGCATTTCATTCCCTGAGCATTTAGAAAGTCAGCTCGGTCTTCGAATTCTTAATGAAAAGCAGTATGAGTTGGCCAAATATATCATTGGAAATATCGATGAGGATGGATATTTGCGCCGAAAGTTAACTGCAATCTCTGATGATATTGCCTTTTCGATGGGGATAAGTGTAACTGAGGATGAGCTAGAACAACTCCTGTACATCATACACGATTTTGATCCCTCTGGAGTGGGTGCCCGGGATTTACAGGAATGTTTGCTGCTACAGATAAACGCTAAAGATCAAAACATTCCTGCGGTTGCTTTAGCCCGAAAGATTATCAAATACCATTTCGACGAGTTTACCCGTAAGCACTACGATAAAATTGATGCAAAGCTCAATCTCGAAAATGATCAGCTTAAGGATGCGATTGATGAAATTCTGAAGCTTAACCCCAAACCCGGGGGATCTTTTCAAGACCCATTAAACCAGTCGATACAACATATAATACCCGATTTTACTCTCGATCTGGTTGATGGAGATTTCCAGCTTAACCTAAATGCTCGAAATGTACCTGAACTCCGTATTAGTCGTGAGTATTCCGAGATGATAGATACATTTGCCCATAACAAGAGTAACGCATCGAAGCAGGATAAAGAGGCGATGGTATTTGTGAAGCAGAAAATAGATTCTGCGCGTTGGTTTATTGATGCCATCCGGCAGCGACAGAATACGTTGATGGTAACCATGAAGGCTCTTATTGAATATCAGCGTGAATTTTTTAAGGAGGGGGATGAGACAAAGCTTCGCCCAATGATTTTAAAGGATATTGCCGAGAAAACAGGGCTCGATATTTCAACTATTTCACGAGTGGCCAACAGCAAGTATATCCAAACGCACTTTGGTATTTACTCCCTAAAATATTTCTTTAGCGAGGGCATGCAAAACGATGCAGGGGAGGAAGTCTCAACTAAGGAGATTAAAAAAATCCTACAGGACTGTATCGATAATGAGGAGAAACACAAGCCCCTCACCGATGAAAAACTGATGAAAATATTACAGCAGAAAGGTTATCCAATAGCACGAAGAACGGTTGCAAAATACCGCGAACAGCTTGGTGTTGCTGTAGCCAGATTAAGAAAAGAATTGTAGGAAGAGGTTGGTTAGGATCAATATTTATTTAAAAAAGAGGATTGTTTTTTAAGGAATGATGTAAGAAATCGCTACTCATTTTATTAATTTCTTTGAACTCACATGGTCGGAGCTAATATTCCTTTTTCAAAAGAAGATATTATTACAAATTGAAAATTAAATATAATTATAATTTTTTTACTCTCGAACCCACAAAAAAAACATGAATAAGATTTTAGCAAAAACGCTTTCTATTCTTTTTCATCCACTATTAATGCCCTTGGCTGGTGTCGTATTTATCTTTTATTCAGGATCTTATGTTTCGTATCTTCCAAGTGATGTTAAGCGAATAATACTCCTTGTTATCGCAGCGAATACTTTAGGATTACCACTTCTTATGATGCCCCTCTTTATACAGTTTGGAGTAGTTAAAAGTTTGGCAATGGAGAGTAGTAAAGAGCGGGTTTTGCCTTTAGCCTTTACTTTAATTCCATATATTCTTTCGGTTTATTTTCTTATTAAACTTCCAATACCTAATGTAATCGCAGCTTTTATGCTTGGCGCATCATTAATTGTTGCTTCTTGTTTGATTATTTCGTACTGGTGGAAAATTAGCATTCATCTAGTTGGAATAGGGGGGATTGTAGGTTTAATAATTGCTTTCTCTGCTCGGCTCTATACTGATGTTTTACCTTACCTTTTAGTTTCAATTTTTATTGCTGGGTTTCTTGCTTCAGCAAGACTTTACTCGAAATCCCACAAGCCTAGTCAAGTATTATCGGGCTTTGCCCTTGGATTTATAATAATGCTCTTGGTTATTCTCATATTTTAGAATTCCATATTGACCAAAATATAGAGATCTTCTCATAATTTGATTTTAACTTATGTGATATATAGATCGATTGCAGAGAGGTAGTTCATTCTTTTATCCCTTCCGATTTTGAAAAGGTATAGTTCAACTATTTTATAAAAACATATTTTTAAAAAAAAAGTCCATTTTCGGTCATTAGTATTAAAAACAGATATTTAGTGTTCAGTAAATCAGTATGATAATATCAATGGCAGTATTGTTGTAGTTTTAGTAAGTTAATTATTATAATTTTCAAGTCTTATGCCAGTTTATCTTGCCTTTATCGTAAGTTAATTCTTCTTTGGAAGAGATTATCGGTAGTGGGTTTAAGTATTATAATTAGAACCTTAAGTGAATAAATTCGTAAAAATATTTAACAATACGTCGCGGATCATATAAGTGCCTGATAAACAGTTGTTAATATACATTTTAATTTATTTCAAGAGCAATATATTTAACGTAAGTGGCTTGTTTAAAGGATAATATTTGGGAAGTACCGAAAAAATCTATATTTTCGGTTTTTCTCTCTTGGTTAGATTTCTAAACGATTGAAGTAATTGAATTTTCAGTTTAAACGAAGAATACCTTAATGCAATTATTTTATAGCAAAATAAATGAAAGGAATAATTACAAATATCTGCTCATTTATTGAGTTTTAGTTAAAACATCTTTTTAAGTAATAGCAATATAATTTACCTCAATATATGAAACCAAAAAGTAGAATTTATAGATTGGCTATAGTGTTGATATTTATAATTATAAGCCATTCAGGAGCCTTTTCACAGGTAAAATATTGGGTAAACGGCAGTGGCAATTGGAACGATACTGCGCATTGGTCACTTTCTAGTGGTGGTGCTGGAGGTGCTAGTGTTCCAACTCTTATCAATGATGTGGTTTTTGATAAGAAGTCGTTCAGTGAAAATAGTGCTGAGGTAACCATTAATGCCCCTGCTTTTTGCAATAATCTTACTTGGAAATCAACTAAAACAAAAGGATCATCTATTTCTGGACTTTCGGAGTTTAAACTAACCCTGAACGGATCACTCTCTATTCAAGAAAAATTAAAAAATTCTTTCAATGGAACTTTCGCATTTATTGGGGATGGCGTAAAAAAAATCTCATCTAAAGTCCCAATCGAAAATAAAATGGTTTTTCTTGGGAATGCAAAATGGGTTGTTGATGAAAATACAGTTCAAGTAAAAAACATTAAAATAATTGAAGGGCAACTTGTTACTTCAAAGAACGTAGTTGTTGCTTCTTCTACATCTTCGATAATTTCTCTTCCACAGAAAATAAGTGGCCCTCAAAAGCAAGTTGCTACTGTGAATATAGTGGTTACTAATCCATCCTGTAATGGCGGTTCAAATGGGAACGCAGTGGTTACTGTTACTGGAGGTACACCACCTTACATCTATCAATTGTTAGATTGGACGAACTTTATTCCTTTCCCTTCACAAAACACACCTAGTACTACTGTAACTTTCAATAACCTTTATGCTACGGAGTATCTTCTCAGGATAACTGATGCAACGGCAGATCCTGCAACTGCACGGTTCTTTACAGTCGGGCAACCAGGTGTTCTCGGTCTCACAGTTACCCCAACAAACATTTCTTGTTCCGGTCTAACTGATGGAAAAATTACTGCCACCCCCTCAGGCGGATCAGCAAATTTTACATATACCTTAAGAAAAGGCGGAACTCCAGTTGGTTTACCGCAAACAGCTAGCGGGCCCTATACATTTACTGGGTTAGTTGCTGGAGCAGATTACACCGTTGAGGTTAATGATGCAAATAGTTGCGGACCTATTACCCAAGGACCTATATCTATTTTTGATCCTGTTGCGCTTAGCGGTTCTGTTACAGCCCATACCAATATTCTTTGTTTTGGAGCAAGCACCGGTTCAATAACTGCATCCGCATCAAATGGAACTACGCCATACGAGTATAGCATTGATGGTGGAGCCTACCAAGCCTCAGGAACATTCAATGGACTTGCAGCTGGTAACCACACCGTTGCAATCAGGGATGCTAATCTTTGTAGTATATCCCTTCCGGTTTATGCTTTAACACAACCAGCAACAGCTCTTGCATCAACCAACACTGCCACAAACGTAAAATGTAAAGGCGGCAGCGACGGAACGCTCACCTCCACTGCAACAGGAGGATTATCGCCGTATACCTATAAGATAAACAATATAATTAAGCCGGACGTTGGTCCTCAAGCAGGTGCTGCAACCTTTGTGGGATTACCTGCTGGCAGCTATACAGTAACTGTTACTGATGCCAATGGATGTATCTTTACCACTACCTCGATCGCAATAACCGAACCAGCGGCAGGTGTTTCTGCTACAAATACTACCACCGCTGTAAAATGTAAGGGCGGTAGCGATGGTACGCTAACAGCTACAGCTCTAGGAGGAACTTCACCATATACTTATAAAATAAACGGAATTGTTAAGCCGGACATTGGTCCACAAGCTGGTGCCGCCTTATTTACAGGGTTACCCGCGGGCTCATACACAGTGACAGTTACAGACGCCAACGGATGTTTCATTACTACAATAGCAGCATCTGTAAGCGAACCTGCAGCAGGAGTTTCTGCTGCAAATACAACCACCTCAGTAAAATGTAAGGGCGGTAGTGATGGTACAATTACGTCTACCGCGATCGGTGGAACAGCAAACTACACTTACTCCCTCACTCCAGCTGTGAAACCTGCTATTGGACCCATTGTCGGAGCAGCAACATTCACTAATCTACCGGCCGGCTCTTACACTGTTACCGTTACCGATGCCAATGGATGTTCATTTACAACGCCCGCAATATCGGTTACGGAGCCAGTAGCCGCACTTGGAGCTACTGCCACCGCCATCAATGTGAAGTGTAATGGCGATAGCAGTGGCTCAATTACCGCAACGGCCACAGGCGGGACAGCAAACTATTCTTATGCTATTACCCCTGCTATACAACCTCCAGTTGGGCCCATCGCAGGAAGCACAACATTTATAAATTTACCAGCCGGCTCATATACCATTACCATTACCGATGCTAACAGCTGTAGCTTTACAACCCCAACCATTACTATATCCCAACCAGCAACAGCTCTTGCAGGAAGTATTACTAGCCAAACCAACGTGAACTGTTTCGGAGGAAACGACGGTGCGGTTACAGTTGCCGGAGCCGGTGGAACTTCACCCTATCAATATAGCTTGAATGGTTCTGTTTATCAAGCTAGCGGAACATTTACTACTTTAACATTTGGTGCATATACCGTAACAGTAAAGGATGCTAATTCTTGTACTAAGGACGTAGCGGTTAACATTACACAACCAGCTGCCGCAATAACTGGCTCCGTTGTTTCTCAAACAAATATAACATGTAACGGTGGCAGTGACGGAACGGTTACAGTCACTGCTTCTGGTGGTACAACACCCTATACCTATAATATTGATGGTGGTGTTTTTGGTGCTTCACCATCATTTACTAACTTAACAGGAACTGCGCATACAGTTGTAGTGAAAGATTCCAATGGATGTACATTCAACATTCCGTTTACATTAACTGAACCTGCCGCAATAGTTATCTCCGCTGAAGTTGTAGTTAACGTTACCGGATGTTTTGGTAATTTAAATGGTAGCATTACAATTACGGCAAGCGGTGGAACAGGTGCTTTATCGTATTCAAAAAACGGTGGAACAATCTACCAAGCCTCTGGTATCTTTCTCGGAGTTGGTGCAGGATCATACCAAATTGTAGTAAAGGACACGAAGGGTTGTACTAAAAATGGTAGCCTTTTAGTGGTAACTCAGCCTACGCAGGTCGCTTTTACTTTCACTACAAAGGATTTAAGTTGTAATGGAAGTGCAAATGGGGAAATTCACTTTACTGCTTCAGGTGGAACACCTCCATACCAATATTCAATACTTGGAGGCACTCCTGTTTCGTGGAAACCAAGTCCTGATTTTATAGGACTTGCAGCAGGGACTTATTCGTTAAAAGTAAAAGATGCGAACAACTGTACTACTTTAGCTACAGTAGCCAAAATACTCCAACCGGCAGCTATTGCAACTGATGGTGGAACTTGGCAGGATGTTACCTCCTGTAATGGTGGAAATACCGGGTCAATATCTGTTAAAGTTACGGGAGGCGTTCCTCCATTTAGTTTCTCCATTAACGGAGGTGTAACCTGGCAAGCAACAGGTGATTTCTTGGGTCTTTTTGCTGGAACCTATACTGTTATTGTAAAAGATGGTAACGGTTGTACTACAAATGTTGGTCCTAATACAATTAACGAACCCTCAAAGATTACGATAAATTCTGAAATTGTTGAAGACGTTACCATCTGCTGGGACAACAAGAATGGCTCAATAGTTGTTCTTGCTTCCGGGGGAACTGGTGATCTCCAGTTCTCAATCGATGGAGGTACAACTTGGCAAACAGACGGCTTCTTCAATACTTTAGGTACTGGAATATATCAAGTTTCTGTGAAGGATGATAATGGGTGTATTAAAAATGGTAGTTTACTTACTGTTTTAGGACCACCTCCTATTGTAATTAATACATTTACATCAAAAGATATAACATGTTTTGGATCAATCAATGGTGAGATTCATGCAACGGCTTCGGGTGGTACAGGTACTTTAGTATATTCTATTGACGGAACTATATTTCAAGGAACAGGAGATTTTACGGGCTTAGCTGCAGGTCCGTACACCCTTACCGTAAAAGATGATAACGACTGTACTTTGACACGGGATACTACAATTATTGAACCTGCTTCACTTGTATTTTCTTCGCAGCTAAAAACGGATATAACCTGCAACGGGTTAATTAATGGTACGATAACACTTATTGCTTCGGGTGGTACACCTCCCTATATGTATAGCATAACAGGAGGAATCCCATTTGGGAATGCAACCGGAATATTTACAGGATTAGCGGCAGGCATATATAATGCTGCAGTAATCGATTCTCATGGATGTATAACTGTTGGCGGCTCATTCACAGTTGTTGATCCTCCTGCTCTTTCCTTGGGGATACCAGTTGTTACATCGATCTCCTGTTTTGGTCAAAATAATGGAATTATTCAGGCGACTGCCTCTGGAGGAACTTCTCCTTATACCTATACCCTGTATGATGCAGTAATGACTGTTCTTAAAACTAACAGTACAGGACTATTCCCTGATCTTAGTGGAGGAAATTATACAGTAGATGTTAAGGATGCAAATGGTTGTGGTTCAGTTTCATCTGGCGTCCTAACGGTTGTTGAACCTACCCTACTTACCTTCAACACCTTTATTACCGATTTAGGTTGTCATGGGGATGGAAGCGGAGAAATTCTATTCGTTGCTTTAGGCGGAACTCCCCCTTATGAATACTCAACCGATGGAGGTTTAACTTTTAGCTCCAACGATAATCCTATTGGATTACCAGCAGGAACCTACAATCTTGCAGTTCGCGATAATAAGGGATGTGAAAAACCTTCAATTGTTACTATTACAGAACCTGCAGAGCTTATTTTAACCCTAAATGGATTTGATGTAAAATGTAATGGTGATATTCCTCCAACCGGAATGATCGTTGCAACAACATCTGGTGGAGCATCGCCAATGCAATTTAGAATAGATGGTGGTCCTTGGCAGGCTTCAGGAACTTTCAATAATGTCAGTGCTATTCTACATAACGTTGATGTTCTCGACAATAATGGTTGTACAACACCTAATTCTGTTACCATTAACGAACCAACTCCAATTGTCATTGATCCGCCAACGTATACCGATCCAACCTGTTCAACCCCTGGAACTATTACAGTAACAGCAACAGGTGGCACAGGAATATATACTTACACCTTGACTCCAGGTGGTTCAAATAATACTGATGGTAGATTCATCGACTTAGGAGCGAACTCTTATACCGTTTCGGTATCGGATGTAAATAGCTGTGGACCGGTCTCAACTCCACCTATTGTATTAACATCACCATCCCTTATTTCAATCGACAATGTTATTATTACACCTGTAACCCCTTGTTTTGGAGGCACTAATGGTGCAATTACGATAGTAGCATCTGGTGGTACGGCCCCTTTAAGCTATTCAATTGATGGCGGAGCCACAACTCAGCCTAGCAACTCATTTTTGGGTCTTCCCGCAGGAAATTACACTGTTGTTGTAAACGATATTACTGATTGTCCTCAATCACAGCCAGTTTCAGTTAATGAACCTGCTCAGATCGTAATCGATAATGTTTTCTTTTCACAAATTACCGCTGAAGGTGCAAGCGACGGTTCAATCACCGTTTTGGCATCAGGTACGCTTCCTTTAACATACACCCTGCTACCTACTGGAACAATAAATGGCACTGGTTTTTTTCCGGGACTTTCAGATAATACTTATACCGTTGAGGTAAGGGATGCCAATAATTGTGGGCCTGTTGTAACTAACCCTATCACTCTTAGCGGAATGTCAGTAATTGTAACACCACACATGATTAGCTGCTTTGGGCTTAGTGATGGTAGTATTGATGTTCTTGTTCAAGGTGGAACCCCCAACTACACCATAGATTGTTTCCAAATCCTACCTTCAGGGAATATAACGGTGTTGAGTTCACCGAATATGCCAGTAGGGAATTTATCAATCCCGGATTTGCCAGCTGGAGATTATAGAATCATTGTTATCGATAATACTAATAATAAGGATTCAACGGATATAAAATTAACAGAATTCCCATTATTAACCGCTACCTTTTTAAGTGCTCTTAATCCAACATGTAAAGGACGTTCAGATGGTTCAGTAGTGTTTGATGTTACTGGTGGTAAACCAGCTTATACTATTACATGGTCAGGTGGTTCATCAGTTGGAACAACAGCAACGGGTCTAGCATCAGGTTCTTACGATTTCACAATTACAGATTTCAATGGATGTTTTGCTACTGTTAATGGAATTACCCTAACTGATCCGATAGCCACCCTCGATGATTTTGCTAAAGCCTGTGTTGGTGGCCCTGATTTTCCTTTAACTGGTGGTCTACCAGTTGGCGGTACCTATAGCGGAAGAGGCGTACTTGCTGGAGTTTTCTCACCTGCTACTGCGGGAGTGGGTATCGATACAATTACTTACACCTATACTGATTTAACGGGTTGTGTGCTTGATACCACAAACACTATAGTTGTTACCTCTTTGCCAGAATTGTATATACCACTGTATATATCTGTAGTACAGCAGTTGGGGGCCCTAAATATTATATCAATTCTTTCGGGAACCAGCTATAATATGGATGTGAATACTGTTAGTAATGTCGATCCAACCACATTTACTTGGGAACCTGATACTCTATTCACACCTAAAAATTCTTGGAATTCATCGATCTACTATGATGATGGTGTTAAGGATAAGATACCCTTAGATCGTTTTGTGAAATTAACAGATCCTCTTACCCATCGACAAACAGATTATATTAAGGTTTATGCAATTGCAACTACTTCTATTGGCTGTACAGATACATTGAAGTTATATGTAAAGTTGATTGACAAGATATCTTTTGGGAATGTATTTTCGCCCAATGGCGATGGAATAAATGATA
>JAYTVX010000019.1:0-4983 GCA_043743775.1 Bacteroidales bacterium
GCTCTGTAAGGATTATGAGATGAATACTGAATCAAGCGAGGCTTGGGTACTCGTGGCTTCCATTGCTATGATGGTGAAATATTTTTAAACAGGCTCTTATATCAGATAGAGCTAACCAACATGTCTTTTTTTAAAAATGATATTCCTAAGTTCTACATAAAAGAAGGCTTTAGGGATTATGTAAGTAATTCTTTACAATATCCAATATCTGCAGCAAAAAATGGGATAACAGGAAAAGTATATGTCCAGTTTGAGGTGGATGTAACCGGGGAAATTAATAATGTCAAATCGATAAAAAATGCCGATGATGATTTAAAGAGAGAAGCAGTAAGAGTAATTGAAACATCGCCTAATTGGATTCCAGGTTTTGTTGATAATATTCCTTGTAATGTGAGCTACACTTTTCCAATCACATTTTTATTACGATAATTTCGGTAGTTAATACCTTATTTTTCGGCTTCAAGCTAATTCGGGAATTTAAAAGTTTTCTAGTTTGAATATTAATTACTTTTCAAATTAAACACTATCAACGAACAGCTATCAACAATCAGCTCAAAACTTCACCCTTACCATAATCCTTGCATCGCTCTTTTTATTCCCATTAATCAGATCGAGCCCCTGCCCTATCTCCTTTAAATCCGAGTAGTAGGTTTGCGACCAGCGTAGCCAGCAATCGATTCGGTTAGCTGGGCTATACTTTAGCATGATATAGGTACGAGTACCCTTTGAGTAGTAGGCTGGAACCGAAAAGGTGTAAAGCATATCGCTCTCGTAGCTGTAGATCCGGGTATTCCACGAATCGGTATCAAAAATTGCAAATCGGAACGATATAGAAATTGGATACTTTGGATGTGAATAGCCAATATCCTGTGAAAGCACATAACCATACTCTTTCTTAGTGCTATCGCTTCCAAACTCCGAAAAATCAAACCGACTTCGCAGTATTAACTGTTTATCAGGGGTATAGGTAAATTGCAATCTTATAGATTCTGATTGCTGGGGAATAACAACAATCATTTTATTATACTCCGAGGTGAAATTCTGCTCTGACCTCTTATGCCTATAGCGAATTTGCCCTGTAAAACCAGAATTAAAGCGATACTCCGTTTGCAAAAGATATTCATAGCCCGTTGATGGAGCATTTACCCTATACTTCAGCCAAGGGAAAGAGAAAACATCAACAGAACCCGATAGTTTCAACCCCTTGATCGGCTGAATAGAAATCCCCATAAAAATTCCCTTTTCGTTGTACGATCCGCTTCCTTCTGCAAATGCTGAGGTATATGTGTTTGTATAACCCCTCGAATAATTTCTACCGAGGATTGAAAGTTCAACCAACGACGAAAGTTTAAAAAGACCACCAAGCAGAATTGCGTGTTCAGAGTTATCCGGGTAAATTGCGGCTTCACCAAAAAGATGGTGATTCTTAATAAATCCTTCTAAGTTCAAACCAACATTTGTTCTCCCGTTAATCGAAGGGCCATATAGCTTATACAGCGTGCTATCGATTATAAAATTTCCATCTACTCTAACATGCGAAAAGGTTAACCCTCCCTTAATCTTTTTTCCATTGTAGAAAAGGTTTCCTCCAGCTATAAATTCGCCCAAAGCATCCTTACTTATAATTTCCGATTGTGTTCTATGCAACCCCGATTCAGCTATAGAGGAAAAGTACCTCTCTCCATCAATTAGGGAATCCTCAAGATTTGCATCAATCATTTTGTAGGATGTGAAGCAAGTAAGATCAATCCGTTTTATCGAGTAAGTGATTCCAGCCCCCCGAAGAAAATTATTCTCGTTGGTCGATGAGTGTTTCACCAGACCTCTTGCTCGTTTCCGAATCCCCATCGGATCGGATGATTTTCCAGCCGACAAATTGCTCCAGAAGGTTAATCCCTGGCCAAATCCTGCATCAAAATCGCCAACAATCATTTTTTCTATCTTCCTAATATTGAATATGGCAATATAACCCGAAAGGTAATCGAACCCCCTTTGATTTTCACCTTTAAAAATTTGTTCGCCAGCATCCTTATCGGCAATCAAGCCCCATTCAAGTTTATCCTTATACTGGTAGTTGTAACGGGTGTAAAGTGAATATTTACTCCCCAAATATCTTGTTGAGTTTGGATCAGCATTTTTTTGATACCCTTTCGGATTTTCTAGGATTGTTCCCGTTTTGGTAATTAATTCATGCCTCCCTTTGGTTATAAGATTTCTGACCTCCTCTGTACCCGAAGTGTTTGCTATTTTAATGAACGGTTTTATTCTATTGATATCCGACTTATCAAAGCCGTACACCAATTGTAGCTCGTAGATACTAAGGATTTGCCCATTTGACTGAAGGTAATCCCATAGGCTTTTAATCTGAAAATCCGACAGAAATAACAACTTCGACAGATCTTCAATACTGCATTGATTTATATTTAGAGGGTTTTCGAGCAGATACATCAAATCCTCAACAATTGGGGTAAAGTCAATATCGTTTTCGGATTTTGAGGACATCTCCTCAATGATCTCCGCGATAAGCTGCTGAGGATCGGTTTGGGTATTCTGTGACGAAACCCTTAGGGATCCCAAGAGGAAAATCAGAATCAATCCTATTTGCAATGGATTTCTCATTGCTCAGGCTTATCCTGATTTCTTGATTTTCTATCGAACAAGTAGGAGAGCGAAATATAGGGGGTGTAACCAAGCACTTCGTGGTAGGAGAATGCTAAATCAAAGCTAACTGCTTTCACTCTCCACCCTAAACCGAAAGCCAGCGACATGGGATTTGATGATAGCCCTGCACGAAAGCTCAAACTACGAACCGGCGAATACTCAACTCCTGTTCTAAAAACTGGACTCGATTGCGTATTATCATCCCCTTGCAGAACGATTAGCATATAGTCCACAGGTCGATAAGCCAAACCAATTCCGAAAGATGTTGTAAGGTTTTGACTACTCCCAAGCGATGAGCGTGATGGATTGAAAACATGCGCCCCTATGGCAATTTTCTCAAGCGGTTGATAGATTATGCCTCCTTCTGCCGTGATACATTCGGTGCTACCATATCCACCGACGAAGCGAACCTTATGGTAATTTAGCCCAACCCCAGCGGCTACGCTTTTGGACAGCATCATCCCATACGATAAGCCGAATCGTGACTGGTTGAACTGACTATAACCAAAGTGGGTAAGCCCAATACCGAAAGCGCCTGGCTTTACCGGTATACATCCACCAAGCGAGCTGTATCTCAACTCCTTCATGAAATATCGATTCTCCTGATAAACACCAGTCCAATAGTTGCGTTGCCAGCCTAAACCGGCCTGATTATTGAATATCGACCAAGGATCGGTAAGTGCAATGGAGCTGTTGCCCAACCCCGATGCTCTAGCACCCGGGTATTTTTCTGGTTCGCCAGAAAAAGAGATAGTAGGCAGGAGTAGCATAAATATGAACAACCTGCCAGAAACAATTAAAACAAACCGTTGCTTAAGACTAGCCACTTAATAACAATTTTCGTCCGTACCTAAACACGAAAAAACTGCAACGAAGAGAGCTAAAACAAAGTCAATGAAAGCCAAATGATACTAATTTACCTTGTACTCAAACTTTACTTTTGATAGTTCCTGATTTGCCGAGATCACCTTTTTGGCAAGGCTCTGTTTAAATTCGATCATCTGTTTCTGAACCTCCGGCTCACCCGTTCCAATAATCTGAACGGCTAGAATACCTGCATTGCGTGCACCATCAAGAGCAACGGTAGCAACTGGAATACCTGCGGGCATCTGGAGGATTGATAGGATTGAATCCCACCCATCGATTGAGTTGGACGATTTAATGGGTACACCTATCACAGGAAGTGGTGTTAACGCAGCGATAACACCTGGAAGGTGTGCTGCGCCACCAGCACCCGCTATAATCACTTTGATCCCACGAGTATGAGCATTACGAGCAAAATCTAGAACCTGATCAGGAGTTCTATGGGCCGATAGTGCATTCATCTCAAATGGAATTTTAAACTCGTTCAGCACTTTGGCGGTCTCCTCCATTACAGGCAAATCGGATGCACTGCCCATGATAACGCTAACTTTGGGATTCATTTCGGATTTTTTTTAAAAGTTTAAGGTACAAATTTGTGAACAAAACGCCAAACTTCAAAAGGGAATTTTAAAATAGAATGATTAAAAGTGAGAATTGTAATATAATTTACAAACATGAAGAACTCCGTGAATCCTAAGATAGTTCAAAATAAAAATCATAAAACACAGAGTCTCATTGAGAATCCATAGAGGTACTCAGAGTTAAAATCCTAATCTTTATTAGGTTTCGAATATCAACATCCCGTACTTAGCTTATTTTTTCTTACCTTTGCCCGATATTTGAAAAAATATCCCTATGAAGAATGTAATCATAAAAGACAAAGAGTTCAGGTTAAGCTACCCCTCCGAAGAAATACAAACGGATATTGATGTTCTTTCATCGAAAATCAACTACGATTTAAAGAACGTTCCTGTTCCTTTATTTCTGTCAATTCTGAATGGTTCATTCATGTTTACCGCCGATATGCTCAAGCGAATTCAATTCCCTTGTGAGGTTTCGTTTATCAAGATTGCTTCATACGAGGGAACAGCCTCAACAGGGAAATACAATGAGTTAATCGGGTTAAAGGAGGATATCGAAGGGCGCACTGTGATTATTGTTGAAGATATTGTTGATACGGGTCACACGCTCAACAAGCTATATTCAGAATTAAAAAAAAGGAATCCAGCAAAAATTTTGATTGCTACTCTTTTATATAAACCGGAATCGTATACTGGTGATATTAAGATAGACTATATAGGTAGATCAATACCAAATGATTTTATTGTGGGATACGGACTTGATTACGATGGATTGGGGCGAAATTTACCTGATATTTACACATTAGCATAATCGTTTCGAAGAAACCATAATTTTTAATGTTAAGCCTATGCTGAATATCGTTTTATTTGGCCCTCC
>JAYTVX010000020.1:0-9089 GCA_043743775.1 Bacteroidales bacterium
TTGGTTGACAGTATACAGACGCTAAGATATAGCGTCTGTTTTTATGTCAATTAAAACTCTTTAAATCCGATAATACTTCTTACGTCGCTTAGCGTTTTAAAGGCACTTTCGTGCGCTTTCTCGGCACCCAAGCGGGCAACTTTTCGGAGGTAGTCATTATCAGCAAGTATCCCCTCAATCTTCTCTCTGATAGGGCTTACAAATATGTTGATATCCTCAGCAAGCTGCTTTTTCATATCGCCATAGCGAATCTGGCAGGTATTGTACTTATCGTCAAAGAATGAGTAGGTATTTGGTTTTGAAACAAATTTCATCAAAGTAAACAGGTTTTGGATTGGCTCTGGTTTAGGTTGATTTGGTTCTGTTGGTCCGCTATCGGAAACTGCCTTCATCACCTTTTTACGAATTGTTTCTGCATCATCGGCAAGGTAAATAGCATTCCCCTCCGATTTGCCCATTTTACCTGAACCATCGAGTCCTGGAATCTTAACCAGTTCTTCTCCAAAATTATAGGCAACTGGCTCAGGGAAGTACTCAACATTGTACATCCGGTTAAAACGGTTTGCAAAGGTGCGAGTCATCTCCAAATGTTGTCCCTGATCCTTTCCGACTGGCACCTTATGCGCTTTATGAATTAGAATATCAGCAGCCATAAGGGTTGGGTAGGTAAATAAACCAGCATTAACATTATCGGGTTGTTTACGAATGGTGTCCTTAAACGATGTGCAACGCTCAAGTTCTCCCATGTATGCATTCATGTTCAGCAGCATATATAGCTGGGGTATTTCAGGAACGTCACTTTGAACATAGAGCGTGGCAACCTCAGGATCGAGTCCACATGCAAGGTATTCGGCCAACACCTGTTTTACTGAGCCATGCAGATCGGCTGGAGTTGGATGGGTTGTCAATGAATGAAAATCGGCAATAAAGAAGTAGCACTTATTCTCGTGCTGCATCTTCACAAAGTTCTTCAATGCTCCAAAGTAGTTCCCAAGGTGTAGTTTACCTGTTGGTCGTATTCCGCTTAGTACTATGTCCATCGTTTCAAAAATTAGTCAACAAAAATACAATTAAACTAGCAAGTGACAAGCGACAAGTTTTATCAAATAATAGTCAAAAATAGTATCTTTGCATAAAATCAGTGATATGGAAGGCACAAGGTTAAGCAAAATCTCGAGGTTGCTTCAGAAGGATTTGGGTGATATTATCCAAAAAGAGGGGATAACGCTCTTTCGTGGGAAGATAATTACTGTTACATCCGTCAGGGTCAGTCCTGATCTGAGTGTAGCAAAGGTTTACATTAGCATATTCCCTACCGATAAAAAGGAAGATGTGCTTTTGTCAGTAAAGGTGCATACAAAACAGTTTCGTTACGAATTGGCTCAACGGGTAAAGCATCAGCTACGAATAATCCCTGAGCTATCCTTTTTTCTGGATGACTCGCTCGATTATATCGACAACATCGATAAGCTGCTAAAAAGCTAGTCGATGGTTAAGCAATTCGTCTCCCTTGCATCAAGGTTTATTCCCCGACATTACCAGCAGGTTGTAGCAGCGTTCCTATTGCGATCTATTGCAATTTACTACAAGGGGAATAAAATTGAAGACCCTATTTCGGGGAAAAAATACCGAAAAATACTACCCTACGGTAGGCTTCAATCACGACCCAATGCATTGGCGCCCCATTCCCTTTCGCTCGAAAGGCATAGGTTGATATGGTTGTATCTAAAAAATCGCACCGATTTTTTCACAAATCCTAAGCGTGTACTGCATATTGCCCCCGAATACTGTTTTATAAAGCCTTTCAAGAGGCTTAAAAATCTCGATTATATAACTGCCGATTTAATTTCCCCTTGGGCGGATGTTAAACTGGATGTTCAGAGCATTCCTTTCCCCGATTCAAGCTTTGATGTTGTAATTTGTAACCATGTACTCGAACATGTTGATGATGATCATAAGGCAATGCAAGAACTTCTAAGAGTTATGAAACCTAATGGATTCGGTATCTTTCAGGTACCACTCAATAGTTCTATTGAAGTTACATTGGAAGATAGCAGTATTAATACCCCTGAACTTAGAGAAAAACACTATAAACAACGCGATCACCTAAGGCTATATGGTAGGGATTATTCAAAGAGACTTCGTGCGGTAGGATTTGAAGTAACGGAGGATGATTATGTTCATTCCCTGACCGAGGATTTAGCTCTACGATACGCATTACCAAAGGATGAGATTCTCTATATTTGTAGGAAGAGATAAATAGGCAATTAGGCTGTAGTCTTTTAGACTGTTAGGCTGTAGGTTAATACGCTATGGATGAAGAGTGATAATAAGATTAATTAATAACAGGCTAGTAGCCTTCGGCCTATAACCTAATTTTTAATGAACTTCCCCTTTTACATAGCTAAGCACTACCTATTTGCTAAGAAATCGCATAATGTAATCAACATCATATCCATTATCTCGCTTTTAGGTGTAGCAACGGGCGTTACCGCGCTAGTCATCGTTCTCTCCGTTTTCAATGGATTCGATACCCTAATTAAAAAGATGTACTCAACCTTTGATGCAGAAATCGAGGTAAAACTGGTTGAGGGAAAAACATTCAGTGCACATAACACTGAAATTGAGAGGTTAAGAAACCTCGATGGAGTAGCTGTCTTTGTTGAGGTGCTGGAGGAAAACGCCCTTTTTCGATACCGCGAAAGGCAACACATTGGTATGATTAAAGGGGTGACTAAGAATTTTGTTGATCTTACAGGGGTTGACTCGATGATAATTGATGGAAATTTTGAGCTCTGGCGGGGAAGTCAACCGCTCGCCATTATGGGTCAGGGCGTAGCATACTACCTAAACGCTAACCTTGCACAGTTCGATCCACTTACAATTTATGTCCCCAAACGGGGAAAGATGGCCTCTCTATCACCCGAGAATGCCTTTAAAATAATGGGGATAATGCCCTCAGGGGTATTTGCAATTGAACAGGAGTTCGATTCACAATATGTTATTGTTCCCATTGAGTTTGCCCGATCCCTTTTGGATTATAATGATGAGGTTACCTCCATCGAACTGAAAGCGAAGGCTGGTGTTGAAATCGAAACGCTACAAGAACGGGTCCAAAAAACACTTGGGAACAAATATAAGGTACTAAATAGATATCAGCAGAACGAAGTGCTTTTCCGAACAATGAAATCGGAGAAATTGGCCATTGGTCTAATCCTTTCGTTAATTCTTGTAATAGCTTCATTTAATATTATCGGCTCACTCTCGATGCTTATCATCGATAAGCGCAGCGATGTTGAAACTCTACGTAGCATGGGTGCCGATAACGAGCTGATTCAGAAAATATTCATGGCCGAGGGAATGCTAATCTCTGCGGGAGGAACAATTATTGGAACAATGCTTGGGCTTTTAATCTGCTGGCTGCAGATTACCTTTGGTCTGGTGAAACTTGGAGGAACTAGTAACTTTATTGTTGATTCATACCCCGTAGATATTCAGTTTTTTGATATCTCAATGATACTTGTTATTGTTATTGCCATTGGTTACCTCGCTGCTCGCTTCCCCGTCAGGATCATTTCCAAGCGTATCCTCAATGCCGATGATAGGGGGAATTTGTAATAATAAACTTGTTACCGTTTTATATGGTTTTAGTTATAAAATATGGTTATTTGTCATTTTTAATGGCTGCAAAGTTTAATTTATCCTCAACGACCTTCGATCACTCTTCCCTTTTGAATAGGGAGGTGCCTGAGATGAGTACAGAAAGATAAATACTGTTTTTTATTTAGAGACATAGATTTGTTAAATTTGAATACTATCCTTTAAAATGGCTTTCATCTTAGTTTTGACGAATAACCAGAAATATTAAAAGACAACACCATGTTAAAAATATCTGCAAAAATATTATTCACTATTTTCCTTTTTTATACCGGATTACCCCATTCTATTGCTCAGCGCACCGATAAAATAATGATCGTAATTATCGACGGTGCTCGCTATTCAGAAACGTTTGGTGATCCCTCCCATTCATTAATCCCGAAAATGTGGGCCTTATCACAACAAGGAACAATAATTGATAATTTCTCAAACAATAATTACACCTATACATCCAGAGCAATTCCTGCTTTGTGGTGTGGTGCTTGGACAAATGTTCAAAATATAACTTACAACGGTTCTGCAACACAATATGCCGTTCTCCCAACTATCTTTGAGTATTACCGGAAAGATAAGAACGTTTCATCGTCCGAGTGTTTTTATGTGTCAAAATATATGACAAGCTTGTGGTTACCTAGCTTCGATGCAGACTACGGTGAGACTTACTGGCCTGCATTTCACACGGTTGGTAGCCGAGACAAAGATGTTGCCACACAGGCACAACTGGTTATGGCGAATTCTCATCCACACTTTATATGGGTTTACCTTGATGGTGTAGACCATGCAGGACATGTAGGCGACTGGGAGGGATATACCAATGCCGTTTATACTTCCGATAGCATCGTAGGTGTACTTTGGGAAAAACTACAATCCGATCCTTTTTATAAAGATTCCACTACATTAATTGTTACCAATGATCATGGGCGTCATGATGATGCTCATGGAGGGTTTCAGGGTCATGGTTGCAACTGCAATGGTTGTCGGCATATTGAATTCCTTGCTGTAGGTCCCTCTATTAAACAAAATTATATCTCCTCTCAGTATCGTGTAACGCCGGATATGGCAGTAACTGCCGCCTATGTTCTTGGTGTTAGTTACCCTAAAGCAACCGGTAGTGTTATGATGGAGATTTTTAATTCAACAGGAATAGATGAATGGACAAATCATGCATTTACCCTTAATGGGAATTACCCCAATCCTTTTAGCACAAGTACGTGCATAAACTATTTTCTAAGCAAAACCGATAAGGTTCATCTTAGTATATATTCTATTTCTGGAGAAGAAGTCAAAACATTGGTGAATCAAAAGCAAAACCAAGGCCAGCAATCAATAGTGTGGAATGCTGAAAATAGTCAAGGGCATAAAGTTAGTTCTGGCATCTATTTTTACAAGTTACAAGTTGGTAGCCAAATTGAAACCGGTAAATTACTATATGTTGATGATTTGAATTAACCTCATATAAATTTAAACGTGGAGCCAAGAAGTAAGGCCTATCAAAGCGTTATCCTTATATATTTACTTTATCTGCTCGACTTATAGTTAATTTACCATTGATTAGAACCATTCGTTTTCCGATAGGTTGATCACCAAACGCATTCTGACTGTCGATGATCGAGGGAATTTGTAACAATCTTGCACCGTGTTCTCCAATCTGCTAAAATATTTATACTTTTAAGTTTTAATCCTTATCCATTCATGATTAACATTCTAATCATCGGCGTTTTTGAAGGGCTATTTCTGGCAGCATTAATATTCACGAAGAAAAGAAAAACTGTTTCTGATAAAATTCTTGCATCTTTCTTTCTGCTATTTGCTCTAAATATCTTTTTAAGCTTCATGGAAGCATACAATCGAAGGAATGGCTTCCCCTGTCCAATATTTATATTCACAGCAGCCCCATTACTTCTTTTACATGGACCCTTTCTTTGGTTGTACATAAAATCGCTTACCGATCAGTACTTTAGATTTAAGCTTATATATCTAATTAACTTAATACCATTTATGGCAATGCTTATCCAGCATGCACTAAATATTTACATCTTACCAACACCTCAAAAAATTGATTACATCCAATCGGAAGTATTTAAAAACTCTTACTCGTACCCTTTATTTTTATCGCTAATTGCTTTGTCGCCTATTTTCTATTTCTCGTTGGGATTGCGTTTAATTAATAGATATAAGCAGAAAATTGAAGGGTATTTCTCTCAAACTACTGGGATTGATCTTAAATGGTTAAATCTTATCTTGGGTTCTTGGTTGTTTTTATCCATCATAATCAATTCATTCTTCATAATCGATCTCTTCATCCCAATAGCCCCATTTGGATTGATGCAATTTTTTAGTTTCCTCTTCGCATCTATCTATATCATATTCATTGGGTTTTATGGATTAAAACAGGAGAATATCTTTTTAACAAATAAAATCAACCTCAACCTCGAGGCAACGATTACGCACTCAGCCGATAGCTTTTCAAAACAAATGAAGGATGATGAGAAGGAGTTTATTCAAGCCTTGCTTAAGCATATGAGCGATCAGAAACCCTACCTACAAGCTGAAATCACCTTAAAAGCGCTTAGTGATGAGTTAAAGGTCTCCTCGGAATACCTGTCGGAGATAATCAATGACGATTTAAATAAAAATTTCTTCGATTTCATCAACCACTACCGCATAGAAGAGTTCAAAAATCAATGTAAAAACGAGAAGAATAAACATCTAAATATAATCGGACTAGCATTTAACTGCGGATTTAACTCCAAGGCAACCTTCAACCGCGTGTTCAAAAAATCTACCGGACTGACCCCCAGCGAGTACATGGAAAAGTCTCAATAAAGCGAGACCTATTTTTTTTGTATTTTCCCGTTTGTTGAGACTCCAAAATTTAAAAGTAAGACCTCCTAATTTCATTTTTCCATTTCATTTGCATCATAATTCAGATACAATAGAAGTATATATAAGATGCACAGTTCAAACTTTGTAAAAATTGGGATTATCTATCAATTTGACAAAATTCTTAAATAGACGATGAGAACAGCTACACTTTTTCTAATAATTCTTTTTGGTGCTTCATGTAAATCAAAACCACAGGGAATATTAACTAAAAACGAAAGTATGAAAACATTAATTGTTTACGCTTCAAGCCATGGAACAACTGAGAAAGTTGCAAAGATTATCCGTGAAAAACTCGATAGCACAACCGTGCAAATCATCAATTTAAAAAGCAAACAAAAAATCGATCTGTCAAACTATGGAACAGTTATTGTTGGCGGATCAATTCATGCAGGGGGTATTCAAAGTGAGGTTAAAAAATTTATCAAAGAGAATACAATTATACTTATGCAAAAAAAGGTTGCGCTTTACCTATGCTGTATGAATGAGCCGGAGGAGCGAAAAGAGTTTGATGCCAACTATCAAGAGCTACTCCGAAATCATTCAGTTTACAACGCAATTGTTGGCGGAGAATACAAATTTGAGAAGATGAATTTTATCGAAAAATTCTTAGTTCGTAAGATTTCGGGGGTAAACTCAACCGTATCAAAATTAAGATATACAGAGATTGATAATCTTGTTCTCTCTTTAAAAAATCAATAAATAATTATAGGCAAGGGAGAAAATAAAAAGATGTTAGAAACATTAAAATTTAACTACCCCTTTATTTTATAATTACTTACAAAGGATAATTAGTATTGACTTTTCCGACAGTCAAAAAAAATCGGGTATCAATTTTTTAATTACTTAAACAATCAAATTTTAAATCCTATGAAAAATTTAAAATCAATTCTTGCTATTCTAGTAGTTTCTGTTTTACTGACTAGTTGTGGTGTTCAACATGCCTACGTATTAAATACAAATAATAATGTCACCAATGTTGAGCTAAGCAAAAAAAACTTTAAAGTGATAGAAAAAGTTTCGGGAACATCTTCTGCAACCTATATCCTTGGCATAGGCGGTATTAAGAAAAAAGCCTTAATTGAAAATGCAAAGACGCAAATGCTATCAAATGCAAATTTAGAGGGTTCTGCTAGAGCGATAGTTAATTTAACAACCGAAGAACATTTTACATTGGTAGGTATTTTCTTCGTTAAAAGGACAATCGTAGTAAGTGGACACGTAATTGAGTTTACAGAGTAAAATGCTGCGAGCATTCGAAGGATCTTAAGGGAAAATATATTCTTATAGTTGTAAGCGGCGTAAAATGTAACCCCATAAGTTCCTCAGCCAAGTTCGAAATCCCTGCCTGCACTATCGTTTCAGCAGGCAGGAGTTCGACTAATTAATTTATAACCACAATAATTAATAATAACAATGAAACAGACTTTTTATATTTTAGTTTTGATTTCAATGGTTAATTCAAACATCAATGCACAAACCGACACATTAAAGAGCAATAAAACTATTGGCGTTGCTATTGATTTACTTCCACCAGTAGTGAGTGCAATGACTAATCATTTTGGGTACTCTGCCCAATTGTGGTATGGGTACAATAAAATTAGAGTGCGTGGAGTAATCGCTGGATTCCAAATGCCCAATAAATTAATGGGGAATAGTGATTTTAAAGATATGAGAATAACAGCAACAGCCTTAATTGTAGATTGCTTCAAAGATTACAATTTTAAGAGTTTCTGGTTGGGTGCTGGGTTTGAGTTGTGGAATAGCTCAATTACTGCCAAAATAGATAATCGCAATCATCATTGGAATAACTACGTTGCAACAGTGGGAGGTGGTTATATTTATAAGGTATATAAGAATTTCTACATCGAACCATGGGGTGCACTGCATGGAGTTTTAAATGATGAAAAAGTATCCGTTGGTAGTAAGACTTTTAAACCGAAGAAAGTTCAAGGTGAGGTTTCGCTAAAAGTTGGTTGGCATTTTTAAAATTCAACATTTTATGAAATCACATATAATATCCGCTTTGCTAATTCTATTTGCTTTGATCGTTTTAATTTACTGTTCACAGGGTATGAAAAGATTATATAATAAAGAGGTACGGGCAGGACTTGAACGAACAAATGACATCCAGTCCGAAATCATTACCGAGAAAGATATTCAGTACCTACCGGCAATCGTCCAAAAGTATCTTCGCTATGTTGGGGTGATTGGGAAAGAAAAAGTGTTCAACTTCAGAGTAGAATTTGAGGGTAAAATTCGCTCAAACCCAGATGATGGATGGATGAAGCTTAGCTCTGTTCAGTACAACTTTATCGATAAGCCTACCCGTATCTTCTATATCAAAGCACGAAAAATGGGAATTCCTGCGCTTGGTATTCATCTCTATAAGGATGAAAATGCAATAATGCTTATTAAGCTGGCTGGGCTATTCACCGTTGTAGATGCAAAGGGTACTGAGATGAACCAGGGCGAAACAGTAACCGTTTTCAACGATATGTGCTTAATGGCCCCGGCAACGCTAATCGATAAGAATATCCAATGGGAAA
>JAYTVX010000021.1:0-6866 GCA_043743775.1 Bacteroidales bacterium
GCTCCACAAAAAAACTCCCTAAAACAAATGCTTTAGGGAGTTTTTTTATATCCATTCAGATATTAACAGCCCGCTTAGCTAATAGAATAGAGGGATTCTTGGGATTTGATAATCAGTTTTATATCCTCGCCAATTCATCCCTACACTTAACGCAGAGATTAGAACTTTTTTGGTCAAGATCCTCAACATAGGTGCTGGATCTCATCACACAGGTTGGGGTATGGCAGTGAATTAAACCAAAAGTATGACCCAGCTCGTGGATAACCTCCTTGATCACGCGATCAAGAAAAACTTGTTCATCGACACCCATTCCATAACGCTCATTGCTTAGGCGGTAAAACGATATAATCCCAGTACCTCCATTAAGGTATGCTTGTCCGAAAATAAAGGTTAGAATGGGGATAAAAAGATCAACATTAAATAGCCCCATCGTTTTAAATGATTCCTTCGAGTATTCTGCATCAACATCCTTTAATAGCCTATTCCCATTGTATTGCCTTCGAGTCGGGTCGTAATAATCGCTTAAATCAATGTGACCTTCCTTTATTTTTACAGGAAAATGAAATTCAGCAGCCACATCCTCAACAAGTTTGTCAAGAAAATCTTTCTCAAAATGTCCAAAAGAAATCAACGTGATGTTCTGGGGAGTCATCTTCTTAGTTGACGGTTGATAGTTGATAGTTATTTGTTGAGTTTTGACAGTTAATAGCTGTGAGTAGTCTTTTTATATTCCATTTTCATCCATAAACTTCGGTCAACTCTCAACTATTATTTATCCGACTTCAGATCAAACTTCTTGATCTTATTGTATAGAGTTACCCTATCAACTTTTAAAGCCTTGGCAGAACGGGATATATTCCAGTTGTATTTATTAAGAATCTGAGAGATGTGGTTCTTTTCATTATCGTCAAGGCTTTCAAAGGAGCTATCGATAATGCTTTTTTCAAGGGGGAGATCTTTGAGGAAGATTTTTTTGCCATTTCCAATCACAATTGCTCGCTCAATCATATTTTCCAGTTCCCTGATATTACCCGGGAATTTAAACTCCTCTAACCGTTGTAATGCCGATGGATCGATCGGAATGGGAGGTTTATTCATCGATGTACAATATTTCTTAATAAAGTAATCGACCAAGAGAGGTATATCACCCGTTCTCTCACGCAACGGTGGAACATGGATATTCACCACATTTAACCTATAGTATAGATCTTCACGAAAAGTCCCCTCCTCCACCATGCTTTTCAGGTCCTTATTGGTAGCGCAGATTACCCTAAAATCAGATGATATTTCTTTATTCCCCCCTACCCGAATAAAACACTTAGTTTCAAGAACACGAAGGAGCTCTATCTGCATTTTGGGCGAAATAGTAGCAATCTCATCGAGGAATATTGTTCCGCTATCAGCCATTTCAAACCTACCCTTTCGATTAAACAAGGCACCTGTAAACGCACCCTTCTCGTGCCCAAACAATTCGCTTTCAAGGAGACTTTCGGTTAAAGCGCCACAATGAACGCTAACCAAGGGAAAGAATTTACGATTGGAGTTGGCGTGGATTGCCTTTGCGATTAGTTCTTTACCAGTGCCACTTTCTCCTGAAATAATAACTGATGAATTTGATTGAGCGACGCTCTCCACTTGCTTAAGAACCTTTTTAATCACTTCGCTTTGACCAATCAAGTCTTCCACATTTTCTAGGGAAGCCACCTTTTCTTTAAGTACTTCATTTTCCTCAATTAAAGCAACCTGTTTGGTAGCATTTCTCACCAAATGCGAAAGGTCATCGGGGTCGAAAGGTTTTGTCACATAATCAAAGGCTCCATCCTTCAATGCTTGAACAGCAGTATCAACAGTAGCAAATGCAGTCATTACGATGATGATCGATTCCTTTCTTAGGGATTTTATTCTTCGGAGCATCTCCAGCCCATCCATCCCCGGCATTTTAATATCAACCAGAATTATGTCAAAATTCTCAGATTCAAGAATCGACAATGCAATTTTAGCATTCTCGGCACATTCAACATAATACCCATCCTCCTTAAACCAACTGTACAACGAATCGCGAACGGATTCTTCGTCGTCGACAACTAAGATTGAAATTTTCTTTATCATCACATTCTCACATTAAGTCTTTATCAAAGGTAAAGAAATTGATATTGTAGTACCCTTTCCTAGCTCCGATTTTACATCTATCTTTCCTTTGTGACTCTGAATAATTCCATGAACAATCGCCAATCCTAGTCCTTGCCCACGGGAGTTATGTTTTGTAGAAAAGAAGGGTTCGAAAATATGGGGAATATCCTCTGCCGCAATTCCAATTCCATTATCAACTATTTCAATTCTGATTCTATCTTCATCGAGGTTCCTTGTTTTGATCTGAACCTCTCCATTTTCACCCACAGCCTCCGAAGCATTTACTAAGATAGCTATACATGCTTGCTTTATTTGATTCGGGCTACAGTACATTAAATCGGATTTCGCTGCAAAGTCGGATGAAAACCTAATGTTGGCGATCTTCATCGGATGGGTCATCAATTCATAGGTTTCCCGCAAAACTTCGTGTAAATTTCTGGGTTCATAATCATCCTGATCCTTCCTTGAGAAATCTAATAACCCCTTAACGATATTCCCACAACGCTTGGTTTCATTCTCAATCAGCATCAACTGCTTAAGCATTGACTCCTTTTTTATTGGATCCAAATTTTGATTACTTAATTGCTTTTGAACGAGCTTCGTGTAAATCAGAATTCCTGACAGGGGGTTATTTATTTCGTGCGCAACCGATAATGAAAGTTTTCCGAGCGAGGCTATTCTTTCAATGTGAATCAGTTCACTCTGAGCAGCGCCCAATTCTTCAGTCTTTTTCTGTACTTTATATTCAAGTTGCTGCGACCAATTTTGTAGTTCATTTGTTGCAGACTCAAGATTATCAAGCATTTCGTTGAATGCTTGTGAAACCATTCTCATATCGTCGAGCTGATTGGGTTTAATCGCCAACCTAGTTTTCTTATCCCCATTCGAAACGGCTAAACTTGCTTTAATTATGGCATTTAATGGGTTTTTAATCTTTTTTGTGGTGAAGAAGATTAAAAAAGCGACCAGCAAAATGGTAGTCAACGTGGCAAGAAGATAAAACTCATTTGACGATTTGCTTACCGCAGAATCAAGATCCCCTAAAGGGATTTTAATAATAAGGGAGCCAAGCACCTCTTCGCTTTGATTATGCGCATGACAAGAACTTGTATAGCAAGACTTCTCGTTAATAATCGGTGATCGAATCAATAGGTGCCGATGGCGATTATCGTTTTGATTCATGCTACATTCACTATTGACATCGAGTATACTGTATGATTTTTCTTTACCAGGAAACATCTTTTCAATATCTGAATGGCAGCTCGTGCAGTTTGGATTGCTATGATTTTTTGTTTCTGTTGAGTAAGAAGTATAAGCTAATTCGTGGCGATTATTATACATATCAACCTCATCGATGCCCGGCATTGTATTAATGATATCAAGGGTACTTTGCAATGCACTCTTATCATTTTCAAGCATCGATCGATATAGGGACCCTTCAACCAAGTAACCGATATTATTCCCGCTTTGACGAATTACCGTTTTCATGTACTCCTCGTTGACCGATCGGAAGATTATGCCAAATGAGACAAACAGAATAAGCGATAAGATCGTAATTGTGTATACAACCCGACCATAAATTGACGATCGGAACTTCACGTACTTTTTAAGTAAAGGACTTCCTATATTGTTTCCTCTTATTTTAAATTTAAACAAAGCCATTATTTGATATTTAATAGTAATGAAAGAACCTTTAAATTTATGAATTCCTGATGAAATAAACCAGCTAAAAAAAATATATACCTGTTGAAAAACTTGAATTCTCCTGAGGATTAATCTCACTAAGGTTTATTTTAACCGAGTCAACTGTAACTGACGATGATTAAGCGAAAATATCTAAAGAAATTCTTTCACGCTAAGTACGAAGAGCTAGGGGAGTAATACTCTAGAAATCACTCGACTCACGTTCAATTAAATAATTTTGTTGCACAAAATTATAGTCTCAATGATCTAAGAATTCATTCTGAAAGTCTTGCCATAGTTCATTGGGTAATTCCGACATTGGATTATCGCATAGTTCACCCCCATCCTGTAGGATAAGCATAGCAGGTTCAGCTGAATATTTTTTCATCGAAACGGCTAAGAAATCCTTAAACCTTACCAATTCCATATTCGACCAGTTCGTCGCCTCCTGGGCAAGGTAGTAGGAGTTTGTTTCTAGGGTCCAATTTGTAGGTTTAATTTTATAAATCCATCCTTGACCGTAAGGATCTTGAGTTATAATCTCAGAATCTTCGTCATGAAGTGAATTGGTATTCAGAACCTCTCCCGAAATGGGCGAATGGATCTTAAGCTGTTTGCCATTCCGTTCAATTTCTGCCAAAACCTCCTCCTTTTTAACTTGATCGCCTTGCTTTTTCAGGTTTGTAACCTTAACTTTTCCGGTGATATGAAGGAGTAAATCGTCTAATCCTACTTTAGCAATTCCCGATACTTCCAGATGCGTCCAGGTATGATTTTTAGTGTAGAATAGCCCTTGAGGAACTCTTAAGACATTTGCAGTAAGTGCTCCAATTGTTTTTTGAAATCCTTTGGATCTTTTTACTTTTTTATTCAAAATAATCCAGAAGGGAATGAGGATAGCAAAGAATACAATAATGGCTAAATACTCAATTCCTTTCGTTTCAAAAATGTTTGAATAGCTAAATCCGTCCATTTTCGTATAGTTTTTGCAGTCACCAAGAATCAGTGAAAGCTGGTTTATTTATTTTCCTTCGTTGACCCAGGAGGGTGATTCTCTTAATACCGGCATGCGATTAATGACCCACCTGAATATCCATAATTCTGTAAATATTACGGCTAGGGTCACAACGAACTCCATCCACGAAGGGATATATCGTATATCCATATCCCATCTAAATCCTATAACTGTAACATTAAGTCGGTTAATAATGATTCCGATGATTGTTATGATTGAGGCTAACTTTATCATAAATATGTTTCTGGTCCGATAGCTTGAAAAGAAGAGCATCATCGGAAACAAAACAAATCCTATGATCTCAAGTAGATACCAATAGCCCATAGGGGTATCTATATACTGCCAATGTTTACCATGAATGAATACAATCACTTTTAAGAAAAAGTAAGCAAACATAGCAACTGCACAAACTTTTGATAAACCATGGAGTATTCCATCGTGCGCTTTATGATTCTTTTCGCTGATTTGGCTAAAAAATACTTTCTGACTTATTGATCCCTCAAAGATGACCATCGATAGTCCTGCAAAAATGCTAGATATAAAAAACATGATAGGTATAAATTCTGAATACCAAAGCGGATGAATCTTATCTTTCGCCATGAGGTAAAGGGCACCTAATCCCGACTGGTGAAGGGTTGATAAAGTAATACCGAATATTACAGTAGCAATGGTCATGCCTGAAAGGATTTTCCTTGCACGTTTAGCCCCTAACCATTCCGCAATAGCAGGTGAAAACTCAATAAGCTGAGCAATCATGTAAAGCAGGAAGTGCCAGGCAACCAAAAATAGGACCGAGCTGGTACCAAAATTATTTCCGATAATTGGATTAATCACATTCCAAGGGCGTCCAAGATCCAAGAGTAATGCTCCTGCATAGAATACGTATGCAAGGAAACCGTTCAATACCGTAATCCTAACGATAGAATGATACTTATGCATGTTAAGGATATAGACCATAAACGTGAGTACGTAAGCACCACCGGCAAAGGCGACTCCTGTTACCACATCAAAACCTATCCATAGGCCCCAGGGAACATCCTGCGTAAGATTTGTAATTGAACCAATCCCCTTCCAAAAACGAATAACAATCAGCACCAAACCTAAAAGCATAATAGGAATTGATATGATATTGAATGGTGTTAATAGTTTCCCCTTGGGTTTGAATTCACTCACCAAAAACTTCCAGATGGACTTCCCATCATTGTCCTTTGATATCGGATAAACAAGATTACTCATTTTCACCTCCTTCCTCTAGGTGGTTATTCTTAGTGGCTTCATAAATACCAAGTAAAATTGGTGGCAATAGAACAAATACTGTTGGTACGCTAAAAAGAAATCCTTTTGAGAGTTCAGGGTAAGATGATTTCTGAATCGAGGGATTAAAGCCTAATTCGTTAATTGGAGAAGGTGTAAGATATAAAAATCCAGTACCTCCAGCTTCGTGTTCACCATAAATCTCATCAACATAAACTCCAGGGTTTTCGATAATCCTCTTACGAGCCTCTTTTATCAAATCCCTTCGCTTACCGAACATAACTGCTTCTGCGGGGCAAATTTCAACGCAGATTGGAATGCCTCCACTCTGAATTTTATCATAGCACATATCACACTTTTGAATTTTCGGATTTGCGCTATGGTATTCAAATTTAGGAACGTCAAATGGACATGACACCATGCAGTAACGACAACCCATACATTTACTACCTCTCCAAATCACAGGACCCTCTTGTGTTTTATGCATAGCTTGTGTTAGACAAGCTGCAGCACAAGCCGGTTCGTTACAATGCATGCATTGTTTTCTTATATATACTTCTCCTTTCGAAGTTTTATAAGAATTAACAACAACCCGCCTGGCCTCATCCGTTTTTCGTAATAAACCTATTTTAGGTTCATCGATTGGTTTGGGTAAACCATTGTCTTCAGCACAGGCTATTTCACAACTCTGGCAACCCCCACAACGATAAGAATCATATAAAATTCCATAGAATTCAATAGTACTTTCTCCTTTTACTTGTGGAGAGCCAAAGCTTTTACCTAT